>JAAUUE010000136.1 GCA_012031635.1 Coleofasciculaceae cyanobacterium SM2_1_6
CATCCCAGCCCCTTCTCCCTAGGGAGAAGGGGAGTAAGAGGAAAGTCCCTCTCCCTAGGGAGAGGGATTTAGGGTGAGGGTCATGATTCACGCAAGAGGTCTATTCTCGTAGGCAACCCTGTACCCAAACCACAGCCCGACAGCTATCGATTACCAAGGAATATCTACTTTAGGTTCCTTGTATTACTTTAGATTCCTTGCGAAACTTGATATCATCATCGACCCTATATTCAAGTATCTATATTTAGGTATAACGTCAAGCTCCAGACCTCAAGTAAAGGGGTAAATCTTGATAAAATTTAGTAAACCAGAGTCACCCTAGATAATATCCGCAGGAAAATTTATAGTAGTTCTAAATGATTTCCCCCGCCTGCGGCGGGTAGAATAACCTACAAGAAGCAATCTAATTCAGAAAATGATTTAGGATCGCTATATGCTAGACAAAGTTAATATATCAAATAGCCCCTAGGCTGTTCTAATCCACTCTCAGATGCTTATTTTCTATGAAAATCCTTTGGCGCTCTTTGGTTGTTTTCCTGCTGGTTGTGTGCTTAGTATTGGGGTTACAGAACCCGGCTTTAGCTTTGGTAGATGGTGGGAACTCGAATGCTGCCAGTAGTATTCAGCCCTACCTCGATCGAGTCAAATCTAAGGTAACGGAGTTTCAGCTAGAGAATGGGATGAAATTTATTATCTTAGAGCGGCATCAGGCTCCGGTGGTGTCTTTTTTAACCTATGCCGATGTGGGGGGGCCGATGAACCCGTGGGGAAGACGGGGGTAGCTCATTTTCTGGAGCATTTAGCTTTTAAGGGGACGACTCGGATCGGCACGACCGACTGGCAGGCAGAGCGGGTTCTATTAGATCAGCTAGACCAGTTGGATGGACAGATCAGGGAAGCGATCGCCACCGGGAAAGACCCCAAGGCTCTACAAGCAGAGTTTGCCCAAGTACAAGCTCAAGCCGATCAGTATGTAAAATCTAACGAATTTGGACAGATTATTAGTCAAGCTGGGGGCGTAGGGCTAAATGCCGCCACAGGAACTGATTTCACTTTGTATTTCTACAACTTACCTGCCAATAAACTAGAACTTTGGTTTTCTCTGGAGTCGGAAAGATTTCTAGACCCTGTGTTTCGGGAGTTTTTCAAGGAAAAAGAAGTGGTTTTGGAAGAGCGACGGACTGGGATAGATAATCCGATACGAAGGTTGCTTCAGACCATGCAGGATCAGGCTTTTAGTGTGCATCCCTACAAACGTCCGGTGATTGGCTACGAAGAAGATATCCGCAATTTGACTAGACAAGATGTGCAGGAGTTTTTTGAAACCCACTATGTGCCGAGTAAGCTGACGATCGGGATTGTGGGGGATGTGGAGCCGCAACAGGTGAAGCAATTAGCTGAGGCGTATTTTGGTAGGTATACTCCCAAGGCTGCTACCCCCTCGACTATTTCCCCAGAGCCGCCCCAGACAGCCCCGAAAGAATTTACCCTAGAGCTAGACCATCAACCAGTTTATGTGGAAGGCTACCACCGCCCGGCGATCAATCATCCAGATAATGCGGTTTATGAAGTAATTGCCAAGCTCATGAGTGATGGACGCAGATCTCGTCTCTATAGTCAATTGGTGGAGCAGCAACAGGTTGCTCTATCGGCTAGTGGCTCCAATGGCTATCCGGGAAATAAGTTTGCCCATATGATCTTGTTTCTTGCTTTTCCTAAGCCGGGGGTGAGCTTAGAGCAGTTAGCCCAGAGCCTGCAAGCTGAGATTATCAAAATTCAGCAGGAACCTATAGACCTAAGGGACTTGGAGCGGGTGAAGAAGCAATTCAAGGCGGAGGTTCTAGCAAGCTTAGGTTCCAATGGGGGCATGGCAAGTAATTTGGTGGAGGCAGAAGTAAAACTGGGGGATTGGCGAAAATTATTTGAGATTATCGATCGAGTGGAAGCCGTTACCCCTGAGGATATTCAACGGGTAGCGAAGGCGACTTTCACCGAAGCGAACCGGACTGTAGGGAGGTTGGTGTCGAAGAAGTAGAGGACAGTGAACAGTGAACAGTTATCAGTTAATGGGAGGTACAGGGAGGTAGAGAGGGATTTTTTGATGGGGTTTGGAGTTTACGGGGAAGATTGAGAAATATTTAGGGAGAAGATTTTATGGGATTTAGGAGGATTTGGGGCGTGCGGGCTATTTATATTTGGCTTTGTGGGTTGGTGTTGGCGGGTTTGATGATTTTTGGGAATAATACCCCAGCGAGTGCGGCTCCTCGTCATTATACAGATTTGGAATTTCCGCCCCTGCCGGAGGTGAGGTTGCCAGACTATAACCGCTATGAACTGCCCAATGGGTTGGTGGTTTACTTGATGGAAGACCATGAACTGCCGTTTATCAGTGGGACGGCTCTGGTGCGGGTGGGCGATCGATGGGAACCCCAGACTCAGGTGGGCTTGGCTAGTTTGACAGGAACGGTGATGCGGAGTGGAGGCACGAAGCAATACACGGGAGATGAGCTAAATCAATTACTAGAGGAAGGAGCGGCTTCTGTAGAGGCGGGGATTGGCAGCGATGCTGGCAGCGTCAGTTTTAGTAGCTTAACGGAGGATGTGGAAAAGGTTTTTGGCTGGTTTGCTGGGGTGCTGACGGAACCTGTGTTTGCTCCCGAAAAATTGGAGCTTGCCAAATCTCAATCCCGTGGTCGCATTGAGCGGCGTAACGACAATCCGGGACAAATTCTCGGTCGGGAATTTACTAAGTTAATTTATGGGGCGACCAGTCCCTACGCTAGCTTGACTGAGTACGCCACCCTCGATCGCATTGACCGGGAATCTCTGGTTAAATTTCATCAGCAATATTTTCATCCCAACAATACAATGTTGGGTATTTCTGGAGACTTCAATCCTCAACAGATGCAAAAGCTGATTCAAGAAAAACTCGGCTCTTGGCAGCCTAAACAAAATTTAGAGTTACCCCCCTTACCAGAGGTCAATCAAGTGACCATCGGTGGCGTGTTCCTCATCCCACAACCCCGACTGAACCAGAGCTATGTCCGAATTGGACATTTGGGAGGGATGGTCAAGGATAGGGACTATGTGCCACTGAACGTACTGAATGAGGTGATGAATAGTTTTGGGGGCAGGTTATTCGATGAGATTCGCTCTCGTCAAGGTTTAGCTTATGATGTCTATGGTTTTTGGAGTCCTCAGTTTGATTATCCCGGTGTATTTGTGGCGGGGGGACAAACTCGTTCTGAGACTACGGTTCCTTTCATTAAAGGAATTTTGGAGGAGATCGATCGCCTACGAACTACACCGATTACCCCAGCAGAATTGGCTAGAGCCAAGGATTCCACCCTTAATTCTTTTGTCTTCAATTTTCAAACTCCTAACCAGACTCTCTCCCGCCTAATGACCTATGCCTACTATGGCTATCCCCAAGATTTTATTTTCCAATACCAAAAACAGGTAGCAAACGTTACGGCGGCGGATATTCAACGGGCGGCACAGGGCAATTTTCAACCAGATAAGCTAGTAACTTTAGTGGTAGGAAATCCTGAGACAATCCAGCCCCCCCCTAACAGTTCTCAATCCAGAGGTGGGGGCGATCGATATTACCATTCCCCCCGCCTAGCCATCTAGAAACTTAGCAATCTAGCAATCTCAAAACATAGAAACTTAGAAGTCTAGAAATTTAATTTGGTAACTGGATAAAACTTAGATAAACTAGCAACAAATTCAGGAATAAGCATTGTGTTAGAAGCCTTTGTACTCATAACTATACTAATTGGTTTTTTGGGCGTTTTGTTTAAGAAAAATTTGATCATGAAGATCATTTCGATGGATGTCATGAGTACGGGAGTTGTCGCCTACTATGTGGTAGTGTCAGCACGGGAGGGATTATTTACGCCGATCATTACGGATTCACCCTCAGGAACCTATGCGGATCCTGTACCCCAAGCAGTAATTCTCACGGCGATCGTGATTGGCTTTTCTATTCAAGCCCTGATGTTGGTAGGAGCCATCAAGTTAGCCAAAGATAACCCCACCTTGGAAACACGAGAAATTGAACAAAGTAACACCCCATGACTACCCTCACCCTGATCTGGATTGTCTTCCCATTTCTAGTAGGCTTTACGATTTATTTGCTGCCCAGGCTCGATCGAGTCCTCGCTTTAACGGGGGCAATTTTTTCGACGGTCTATGCCTCGTTATTATTGATTGAGCAAGTACCCATAACCCTAAAATTACTAGATAACTTTGGGGTGACTCTCCTGCTTGACCCCTTGGCAGGATTTTTTATCTTTACCAATGCCCTAGTCACCGCTGCCGTATTTTTCTATTGCTGGCGGAGTGACAAGACGACTTTTTTCTATGCCCAAGTCTTGATTCTCCATGGCAGCGTTAATGCGGCTTTTATCTGTGCAGATTTTATTAGTTTATATGTTGCCCTCGAAGTAATTAGTATTGCCACATTTCTGTTGATTGCCTATCCCCGCACCGATCGATCGATTTGGGTGGGTTTACGCTATCTGTTTGTGAGCAATGTTGCCATGCTCTTCTATTTAGTCGGGGCAGTATTGGTATACAAAGCCCACCATTCCTTCGAGTTCACCGGTTTACAGGGCGCACCTCCGGAAGCAGTTGCCCTAATTTTCACTGGACTTTTAACCAAAGGCGGTATCTTTGTCTCTGGATTATGGCTGCCCTTGACCCATTCGGAGTCAGAATCCCCCGTGTCGGCTCTGATGTCTGGGGTTGTAGTCAAAGCCGGAATCTTTCCCCTCGCTAGGTTCGCTCTCCTGATTGAAGAAATTGACCCGATCGTCCGCTTCTTTGGGGTCGGTACCGCTCTGCTGGGAGTGTTTTATGCCGTCTTTGAGAAAGATGCCAAGCGGATGTTAGCTCTGAGTACGGTTTCCCAACTTGGTTTTATCCTTGCAGCTCCAGAAGTTGCTGGCTTCTATGCTTTGACCCATGGACTAGTTAAGGCGGCTCTATTCTTGATTGTCGGCAAACTGCCCAGTCGGAATTTGCAGGAACTTCGATCGCAGCCCATGCCGACCCAGTTCTGGATTGCTTTGGTGATAGCCAGCTTCTCCATCTCTGGGTTTCCCCTGCTTTCTGGTTTTGGAGCCAAGGTTTTAACCATGAAAAATCTCCTGCCTTGGCAAGTAATCGGGATGAATATCGCTGCCCTCGGTACATCAACTTTCTTTGCTAAATTAATCTTTTTGCCCCACGGCAACCAACAACACAAACTATTTCCTACTCAGCCCCTTCCCCAAGAACAAAATATTTCTACCTCGTCCCCGTTGCCGCCTTCATCACAGTTTGGTTTCTGGGCAGCGATGCTCCTGTTGCTCGGTGGGCTATTTGCAGCCAATGTTGTGTATTATGAGGCATATACCCTAGAAAATACTTTGAAGCCTCTAGGGACAATCTTCCTAGGTTGGTTAATCTATTTCTTGATCTTCCGACAACTTAGTGTGAAACTCCCCCGGATGTTTGAGCAATTTGAGCATCTGATTGGGGTGATGAGTTTAAGTTTAATTGCTCTATTTTGGATGGTTCTGGCATGATAGGAGAATTTATTCTGCGTCTTAGTATCTGGTTTCTGCTCACAGCCAATTTTACTGTGGCAAATATTATCATTGGTGTCGTCCTTGCCTTCTTTCTCCCCCACTATCATGCTAAACCCGATCGCCTCCGGGATATTTTGCGGACTCTCAGTAAGGTTTTTGTAGCGGTTCCCGTAGCCTACATCGAAGCAGTGCAGATGATCTTCCGTCCCCACATCAGAGAAGAAATTGTAGAAGAACGAGTCAGCTCAAGGCGCTCTCCCGGACTGATTTTTCTGGATATTTTCTTGATTACCTTCACCCCCAAAACTATAGTTCTTAGATACTACGATGCTGGTTGGTATGCGGTACATCTGGTGAAACCTCGGCGAAGAGTCCGGACACAACCACTAAAAGAATCACTAAAAAACTAGGGGAACAACCATGATTCTAGACTTGGCTCTAATTGCAATGATAGCTGCTGTATTAATTCCCCTATACACAGCTTGGAAAACCGGAGATATTTGGCAGACCATGCTGGCTTTTTCTAGTATTTCCACCAAAACTGCCGTGATCATCTTATTAGTTTCCGTTTTACGGGATGATTGGATGATCGGTGTAGCCGGGGTAATTATTTTAAGCGTGGGGAATGCGGGGCTGATGCTCTTGGCGCAAATTATTAAGCGGATTGAGAAGCTTTAATTAATTGAAGAATAATAGTTGATGAGTAGTTTATTAGGGATTTATGAGTAGTTTATGATTAGTTTAATTAAGCTGGTGAGTTATGTCTGTATTGGTGTGGGTATTTGGTTCTGGTTTTGGGGGACTCTTTCTTTGCTGAATGGTCGATCGGTACTATTTAAGCTGCATACCTTGTCGGTGGGGGATACCTTGGGTTCAATCCTCATTATCTTTGGCTTATTATTGCTGCGTCCGCAGGAGTTTCCTCTGCTCATCCTTGCCATCATTTCCCTTACGGTCTGGAATACCATGCTCGGTTATGTCATTGCCTATTCTTCTACCAGCGATGAATATGATCAGGTGATCGAGGAAACTTTAATTGAAGAATCCCTAGGACGATCGGGGAGAGAAAGTTATGAATGATAGTTACATTTACATAATTACACTTTTGCTACCCATTTCTGCCCTCATGCTGGTCTTGGAGGTCAACCCCTACCATGCCCTAGTTCTTCGGGGTATCTTAGGAGCGATAGCTGCGTTGGTATATACGATCTTGGGAGCCGCAGATGTGGCTTTGACCGAGGCTCTAGTGGGAACTCTGTTATCAACTATGCTCTGTGCTGTGGCGGTGCGATCGTCCCTTGTCTTCCGTTTGGGAGTTTTAGTTGATCAGTCAAAATTGTTACAACAAAATCAATTAAAAAGTGACTTAGTCAAGAGTCCAAAAAATAGATCAGAGCAGGAAACCGATGAGGCGATCGCTGTCCCAGAAAATCCCTTAGAAAATCCCTTAGAAAATCCCTTAGAAAATCCCTTAGATTCCCCCTCAGAAAATCTTGTGGAAAATCTTGTGGAAAGCTCTGTTGAAAATCTCATTAAAAATCTGTTAGAAAATTCCCAAATTCCTCAAGAAATTGATGCAACCGAGCCAATTAGTAGTTTTAATCTTAGTAATTTTGATTTGTTAGTAAGTAAGTTAAAAGTCATTTTCAATAAACACCATATGCAAGTTGAGTTAATTCCCTACGCTGAGAGAGGAGAGCTAGATCAAGCCCTAATTAATAAAGAAGTCCACGCTATTTGTGTTCGTTGGCGTAGCCTCTCCTTTGGAGAATCGACCCCAGATAATCTTTCTTCTAATAATTTTTCTTTTCAAACCCAGGTACGGCTACGCCGTCTCTATGAGATCATAAAAAATGAATTAGATGAAGCGGGGTTAGCCTTGGCTCATTTGACCTACGTTGACCCCGCCTTAGATTTAAGCCCTAATTTAGGCTCTAAGGTAAGCTCTAATTTAAGCCTTGATTTAAACCCTGATTTAAACCCTAATTTAAACTCTAACCTCAATTCAGACCTCAATTCAGACTTCAATTCAGACCTCAATTCAGATTATCCATCGCCTGATCCAGCGACTACACCACCAAATTCTGGGGGAGCAGGGGAAACACATCTATGAAATTTGTTTATATTGCGGCTTGCCTTGCCCTTTACCTAAAAATGCTCTGGCTTGCCAACCCAGCACCGAACTTACCTTTTGTCATTGCAGATGTGATCGCCGCCGACAGTGGAGTCAGCAACACTGTGGCTGGAGTTATTTTTCGGAACCGACTGTACGACACAATTTTTGAAGTAATCGTATTTACGATCGCCATCATGGGGGCAAAATATTTACTCGCAAATGAACATCCCTCTTTGCATATCCACCAATTTACCGACCAAGCCTCCATCGTCCTTGCCCGTCTGGGGGCAACCATTGCTTCCTTGGTGGGGATTGAACTTGCCATTCGGGGGCATCTCAGTCCGGGGGGCGGTTTTGCCGCAGGAGTTGCCATCGGCACAGCGATCGGGCTAATTGCCATGACCTCTTCTCCAGAACGGATGGAGGCAGTTTATCACCGCTGGCACGCTGCTACTTGGGAAAAAATCTCAGTACTGATTTTTATTGTTTTAGCGGTGTTTACCTTGGCTGGTGTTGAGTTGCCCCACGGACAGTTGGGAGAGCTAATCAGTGGCGGGATCATTCCTATTCTGAATATCCTAGTTGCCATCAAAGTTGCCCTCGGCTCTTGGGCGGCGGTGCTGCTCTTTATTCGCTACCGGGGCTTACTATGAAAAAACTTTAATCAATAACTTAAAAATTTTTGTTGATTTCAGGGTAAGAATTGCCAAAAAACCATAAAAAATACATCGTAAAATAGATAATTTGTAATTGTTTGAACTAACTTCAACTATTATTTATAAGGTGTTGCGTCCAGTTAATAGCTGAATTATTGGTTTAGTGTGAGGAAACCGTCGCTTATGTCCTTTGCTCCCCGTCCTCTGAGTGTCCCTGCCTATCAACGTAAAAAAAAGATTTGGCTCAACCTTGGGCGCAAAAAAAGTCGCTCCTATTTCTTCATCCAGAAATCCTCCTGTCAACTCGCCCCAAGTTCCATCTCTCCATAATTTTCAGCCCCCTGTTCCTCCGTCAATCATCCCCATTAATGGAGCTAAGGCGACTGGGGTAAATAGAGCAAATAGTCGATCGACTCCTCCAGTTAACGCCTATTCTGCAACTAATTCAATTAATAACAGCCTTAATTCAACTAACAGATCAACTAACAGATCAACTAACAAAGTTGCAGATTTTACGACCCGGCAGCGACAAATTCCCTCTCCACAGACAACAGCCCAGAACCAACTTTGGTTAGAAACACCTCCAAGGGTTCCCCTCCCTACGCCGAAAACTTCTGGAAAGCCTATTAATCGTAACTTTGCGCCGCCGACTCCTTGGTGGTTGCGATCGATCTTTTTCTTTAAGTACAGTTCAGGTTTTGCCGTAGTTGGTCTCATCATGGCGGTGCTAACTACCTACGGCGGCATTGTTTCTGCTCAAAGACAGTGGACAAAAGAATTTCAGCAACTAGAGGCTCTCCGCCAGACCGAGCGGCAGTTAATCGCCGCCAATGAAGTGATCAAAAATCAGGTGGCGAAACAATCCCTAGGCAATCAAGAGTTAGTTAAAGTTGACCCCAACAGTCGTATCTATATTCCGACTCCAGACCCTGTAGTGCTGGCAACTGCCAAATCACCTACTCCCACGCCGAGCCAAAGCCCCAAAGTAGTTCCCCTTGGCTATTAGTCTTCTGAGAATCTCTCTTTTGAGAACTGCAACCGATAGCTTAAACTATGCCTAGGCTGAATTTTTGATCCGTAACAGGAAATCTGCATCTCTATCCATGGCAGTTGAAATCGCCGCCACAGGAGCAAAGTCCGCTTTTAATAGAGATACTTCCAAGCTAGATTTGGGATCATCTCCAAAATTCCAGATAACCAGAATAAATCATGACTGATTCTCGCAAAGTTTTACCCCTCAGACCTAGACAAAATGGTGCTTCTAGAGCCAATTCTTCCCAAAAAGCTCCTAGAAATACTGGCAATATTGGCAATACTAGAAGGTCTGTTGGTAACGGTAGGGCGAAAACTGGGGTTGATCACCGGGAAAATTCTGGTGGGGATAAACGGCGTTCTCATCTCAGAAATCAAATCATCAACTTGTCTGTAAATACGGTGGGAGAAAGGCTTGGGGGAAATAATTGGCGGCATAAATCCCAAGCTAATTCTCGATCGTCTTCATCGGGGCGATCGCCCTTCCTCAATATCCCCTTCCTCGGCGTTGGCATAGCCTCGACCTTGGAGAATCGATTAACCCTAGTTTGGCTGGTTATGATCGTGTTTATGGTCATTTTAGGAATCAGGCTTTACTACCTACAGGTGTTAGATAGCAAAACCCTTGCCGCCCTTGCTAAAAGCCAACAGCAGGTAGAGTTACGCCTGTTTATGCCCAGAAGGTCGATCGTCGATCATCAAGGCAATGTCCTCGCCATGGATCGCCCCGCCTATACGCTTTTTGCCCACCCCAAACTGTTCGATCGTCCCCCCCAAGAACTAGCCATGCAACTAGCTCCTTTGGTGGATCAACAATCTGCCGAACTCCTAGGGCTATTTCAACAACAAGAAAGTGGTCTTCTCCTGAGTAATTTTCTCCGGGAAGAAGAAGCCCAACAGATAGAATCTCTCCGTGCCAATGGTTTAGAACTCTTGCCTCATCACTCCCGACTCTATCCCCAAGGCGACCTTGCCGCCGAAGTTTTGGGTTATGTAGACCTCGAACACCAAGGGCAGGCGGGTTTAGAATTTCATCAACGCCAACTGATTGAGCGCCGGAGTCGTCCCTTGCTGGCTCAACAGAATGCCCAGGGAGGAGTGCTACCAGATCAGGTGGATACTGGGGCTTTGAAATTTGACGATCGCCGCCTTGCCCTCACCCTTGATAGTCGTCTCCAGAGAGCCGCAAGGACAGCCCTAAAAACTAGCCTGAGTAAATTTGGGGCAAAACGAGGAACAGTGGTGGTGATGGATGTCCGGGATGGTGCGATCCCTGCCCTAGTGGTAGAGCCGACCTTTGATGCTAATACCTACTTTAAGTTTCCCGTGGAGAATTTCAAGAATTGGGCGATTGCCGATACCTACGAACCGGGTTCGAC
>JAAUUE010000137.1 GCA_012031635.1 Coleofasciculaceae cyanobacterium SM2_1_6
TGGCAATTTTAGCCTCAGCCAAGGAAGGAAAGGGCATTGATGAGATTCTGGAGGCGATCGTCCACCTGATCCCGCCCCCGGCTGAAACCGTAGAAGAACCCCTGCGAGCCTTGATTTTTGATAGTTACTACGACATTTACCGGGGTGTGGTGGTCTACTTTCGGGTGATGGATGGCAAGGTGAAAAAGGTGACAAGATTCGCCTCATGGCTTCAGGGAAAGAATACGTCCTCGATGAGGTGGGAGTCCTCTCGCCGGGACAGGTACAGGTGAACGAACTCCACGCCGGGGAAGTGGGCTACCTCGCCGCCGCCATCAAAGCTGTGGAAGATGCCAGAGTTGGGGATACGATCACCCTAGCCAATGCTCCTGCTGCCGAACCCCTGCCCGGTTATACCCAAGCCAAACCCATGGTCTTCTGTGGACTCTTCCCCACGGATGCCGACCAGTTCCCCGATCTCCGGGAAGCCCTAGATAAGCTGAAGCTGAATGATGCTGCCCTTGCCTACGAACCAGAAACTTCTAGTGCCATGGGCTTTGGGTTCCGGTGCGGGTTCCTTGGTTTGCTACATATGGAAATTGTCCAAGAGCGGTTGGAACGGGAATACAACCTCGACCTAATTGTCACAGCGCCTTCGGTGGTCTATCGAGTGACAACAAATAAAGAAGAAATTGTATTTATCGACAACCCTAGTACTCTGCCTGCGCCCAATGAACGGACAAAAATTGAAGAACCCTATACTCAAGTAGATTTGATTACCCCAGAAGAATATGTGGGGACGTTGATGGAGTTGTGCCAAAATCGCCGGGGAATTTTCAAGGATATGAAGTACCTAACGGCGGGACGGACGACTTTGATCTATGAACTGCCCCTAGCGGAGGTGGTGACGGACTTTTTTGACCAGATGAAATCCCGGACACGGGGCTATGCCAGCATGGAATACCAGATTATCGGCTATCGAGAAAATCATCTGGTGAAGCTGGATATTATGATCAATGGGGATCCGGTGGATGCTCTGGCGGCGATCGTGCATCGAGATAAAGCCTACGCCATGGGCAGGAGCCTGACAGAAAAACTCAAGGAACTGATTCCCCGCCACCAGTTCAAGATTCCCATCCAAGCCTCGATCGGCAGCAAGGTGATCGCCAGTGAACATATCCCCGCCCTCCGTAAGGATGTATTAGCCAAGTGCTACGGGGGAGATATTTCCCGGAAAAAGAAACTATTGCAAAAGCAAGCTAAGGGTAAAAAACGCATGAAGTCGATCGGGACTGTAGATGTTCCCCAGTCAGCTTTTATGGCGGTGTTGAAACTAGACAGCTAGTCAATGTTCTATTCTGACTCTAAGGCTTTTGACGGCGAAAAGCTACGAATACCATTAGTAACCCCACAATGATAATTCCCCCAAAACTGACGATCGAAGCTAGATTGGGAAAAGCTGGGTTAGAGTCTCCAGTATTGACTAGGGAAGCCACGGGGGAAGTTACTGGCTTTGGTATGGCTACAGGGGTGGGCGGGGGTTGAGTTCCCGCAGCAACGGTGATGTTGTACTCCATTCGTAAGGGGCTGAAATCTGCCGGATTTTTGGGGGTGCAGTTGAGTTTGGCAGTATAAATTCCTGCTTGGGGAAAGATCACCTCGGCACTGGGGATTCCTCGGTAGGTTTCAACATTAATTGCCTTCAGGTTCGGGGAGACGATCGGAGCATCGGCGGCGGTTTGGGGCTGACGGTAGATATCCATCTGGCAGTCCGCCGTACTCAGGGGGACAATTTCTCCTCCTTGTTTTGTTAGAGCTACCCAGATCAGGGCGGGTTCTCCCGCTTGAGGATTATGATTTGGCTCCACATGCCAAGTCCCTGCCACATCCCCGACGACTTGCACTTCATGGGCGATCGCTGGCGCACTTAGCTGTAGAAAACTAGGAGAATTTAGGAAATTAATAGTTAAAGTTTGCATACATCAAAAAATTATGTTATTTCAACATAACGTAATCTGGGAAATAGTCGATTGAGCTTCTATGATTAAAAGACATTATTTTACTCCAAGGTTCTCATCATCATTGCCTGTGCCAAAGTTGGCTGCACCTACTCAGCTTTGATTTTAAGTTTTTCTTTCCTGTAGGTTCTATGAAAATGCAACTCATTTCGATCGCAACTTTGATAAATTGGGGCATCAGCGTTAAGGATACTCCTGAAGTCAAATTTAAGAAATCATTTTTGTTACTAACGTCCATGATTACTTCTGTCTGTGGAATGATCTGGGGTTATATGTATTATGTTTTGTACGGTTTTGGTCGCCATGCAATTTTGCCTTGGAGTTTTGCCCTAATTGTCGGCATCTCGATCGTGGTCTTCATCAAGAAAAAAAACTATTCATTCCTTTCCACGATTTATCTATGCAGTATCCTGACTATTACTGTGGCGACTCAGCTTAGTCTTGGGGGCTTGGTAGCTTCAGGAGTCGTCACCTTTTGGACGGTAATGGCACCCTTCGGAGCCTTGATATTCCAAAGAAAAAAAGCCGAAATCTGGCTCTTAGCTTATTTAATATTAGTCATAGTCTCTATTCTACTAGAAGACTACGCTACACAGTGGGCTGTCCCCATCACCCCCTTAACCCAGAAGATATTCTTTGCCATGAATATTATTGGACCATCGGTAACTATTTTTTTTGGGATGAAATATTGTGTGGATGCTTTTTACCAAGAGCATCGAGTGGTGGAGGCTCAGGCAGAGGAACTCAACCAAACCCTTGCAAATTTACAACGTACCCAAACCCAGTTAGTACAGGCAGAAAAAATGTCTAGTCTCAGTCAGATGGTGGCGGGAATTGCCCACGAAATTAATAATCCAGTCGGTTTTATCTATGGGAATGTCGCCCATGCCCAAGCCCACAGCGAAAGTATTCTCAAGATATTGGATTTGTACTCCAAGGTTTATCCAAATCCAGATCCAGAAATTGTTGAGGCTCTAGAAAATTTAGAGATAGATTTTCTCCGGGAAGATTTACCCAAGGTTTTGGCTTCGATGAAAATGGGGGCAGTGAGAATTCGGGAAATTGTTCGATCGCTCCGGACTTTTTCCCGGCTGGATGAATCCGAAGTCAAGGTGGTGGATATTCACGAGGGTTTAGAAAGTGCCTTAATGATTATCAAGAATCGTCTCAGGACAGATCCAGAGGCTACCATCGAGATTGTAAGAAAGTATGGACAACTACCTCTGGTGGAATGCTATGCCGGACAACTTAATCAGGTGTTTTTGAGTCTGCTGAATAATGCGATCGATGCCCTAGAAGAACAGCAATTTACCAACACCGGAGTTGCCCCCCGCCAGATTATCTTGCAGACTTCTCTAGTTATCAAAGAAACCCAAGACCTCTGGGTAAAAATTACCATCATTGATAATGCTCAAGGAATGCCCCCGGAGGTGACAGTAAAAATTTTTGACCCCTTCTATACCACTAAGGAAGTAGGCAAAGGCACAGGATTAGGGTTAGCAGTTAGCTATCAGATTGTGGTCGATAAACATCGGGGGACTTTGGAGTGTGAGTCTTCTCTGGGGCAGGGGACAAAGTTTGTGGTTTCCATTCCCATCAGGGTTACTAATGCAGCAGAGTAGATCTCTGTGGCTCTGAGATGAGTCTAGTTAACCTATTTGAGGATCAACAAATACACTTTTCTAGGGAATTGTCTAGTCGGGATTGATTCCTAGTTCTCGCATTTTTGCTTGGAGGATTTGGAGTTGAGCGATCGCTTCCTCCGCCTTTTGCTTTTCTATCTCCGCCTGTTCAATTCCCCATAGCAATAAATTCCCCGCTTCATCCCACCAGCGTAACCAGTGCATGGTAATTCCTAATCTTGTCCCGTGCCATAGTCCCAAAAATAAGCCAAGCTCTGGAATCCAATACCGATCTTCAGCGTTGGGAGTTTGCAAAATATATTTTCCATCCCGCAGGAAACGAACTTCTAGGGCAAGTTGCAGGGGGTCAAAAATTATATAGGTAGGAACTTGGAGAATGGTTTCATAAAAGTACATCTTGCCGTAGGGAGGACTGGAACGTACAGAATATTCGCTTCCTTCAGTTTCCGAGAGGAATTCCATCACCACGGCAACCGGATCCCCTTGGAGGTGGGGAGTATAGCTGCGGCGACTTCCAGCATTGGGAACGGGGAATACACGGGGAACATACAACCAGTCGGGGGCTTTGATCACAGTATCCTGATTTACCATCGCCACAACTCCAAAGTCGGTAGCAATAATCATCTCTGGCTGAATCCGTCCGGCGGTTCCTAGGGCTTCAGTGAGAGCAGCCGCAAGGTGGGGCTGTTGAATATTATCCACGGGATCATCCGGTAGTATAAAATCATCGGGCAGGGCTACCCAAGTTACAACTAGTTCAGAGGTTTTAGTCACCATATTGATTTAAATAGGGTTTGGCAAGCTATCCAGCGAAACATTCCTGAACCGCCAAGTATACTAACTATTATGCTCTCAATTCAGGATACCCAAAGAATATCAACTAAACTCTAGCTTTTCTCCTCCCCTTCTCCCACTCCTGTACCTTCTTTACTTTCTTTACCTCCTCTACCCCCTCCTTCCCCCTCTAATTTCTGTACTTTCTTTACCTCCTCTACCTCCCTGTACCTCCTCTACCTCCTCCTTCCCCCTATGCCCCCTTTAATCGAATCCCAAGTGCATACTTCCCTCCGGGCTTACCTCCGGCAACAGGGCGATTATAGCTGGCCGCATCATTTGACTATGGCTCGGTTGGTAGCAAGGGCTTTGCGGTTGGGTCGATCGGCTCTCATGCAAACCAGTACTTCACCACCCGTGTATGCCCTGAGCTATCTCACGCCGGCGCTTCTCTGGCAGGGGGCTGTGGTGTTGGTGATCCCGACCTTATGGCAAGAGCCTTGGGGCAAAAAGGTTATTCCCCAATTACAAGTAGCCTTGGGAACAAATAAAGAGGTGCTGGTGAGCGATCGAGTTCCCTCTGAGGATTTTACCGGAGTCTTAATTACCAGCCCTCAAAACTGGTTGAGCGATCGCTTAAATACAATTACTAATCTAGCAGCTAATCCAAACGCTAGTCTAAAAGCTAATTTAGGAGCTAATCCAGAAGCTAAATTTCCACCGGGAATTCCCACTTTGATTGATGGGGCAGATGATTTGGAGCCTTGGGCAAGGGAGTGCTTAACCCAAACCATGCCGCCGGAAGATTGGGATCAGTTAATGGCTCACTATCCCCAACAAAGAGAAATAATTCGAGATGTCAAGATCAAGTTAACTAAAAGTTTTTTCGATCGTCCCCCCAATCCCTACGGCTGTTGTTTATTAGATACCTCAGAACAGGAAGTTATTCATAATTTGGGGAGTAAACTTGCAGATAAATTTGTAGATCAACCCTTAGATCAACCTGTAGATCAACCTGTAGATCAACTTACAAATAAACCTGAGTTCTTAGCCAGCAATTTAGGGCAATTTTCTCAGCAGTTGGCACAAGCATCAGCACAAATTCTCTGGGCAGGGGTCGATCGCCAGCAGGGCTATTTTACTTTGCATCGCACGCCCGCAGAAGTGGCAACTAGTTTAAGCAAGGTTTGGCAACAGCAACCTGTAGTTTTCATGGGTAGGGCAATGGATTTGGCAGTAGAAGCAACAGTTTATCGCCAGAACGTGGGCTTGGGTGGTTTAACTTGTTTGAAATTTCCCCCAGATCCCCAAACAGAAATGATTCAACTCTACTTGCCCGATCGTCTGCCCCTGCCCAACACGCCCCAATTTCAAGCCGCCCTCCAACAGCAGGTCATGGATTTATTAACTATTAGTCGCAGTGATACAGGGTGCATCGTGATTTTGGTGGAAGATAGCCCCTTAAAACAGCAGACGGCGGCAGTGATGGCGGGGGAATTTGGCTCTAGAGTCCAGATGGAAGTGATCACCCCGAACCCAGCCCCAATTTTGGTGACAGGCTGGCAGTTTTGGCGAGAATTTCACCATCAGTTCCCCGCCCCAAAGCTGCTAATTATGGCAACCTTGCCGATCCCTTCCCTCGAAAATCCCCTTGTAGCTGGTCAAGTTGCCTACTACAAACAACAGCGCCTAGACTGGTTCCGGCTCTATCTCCTGCCCACGGCTCTGCGAGAACTCCAGAGTGCGATCGCCCCCGCCCGTCGTCATCAGGGAGTTGTCGCCATGCTCGATAGTCGGGTTAACCACCGCAGTTATGGACAGCAGGTACTCACTGCCCTCAGTCCCTTTGCCAAAATCAACTATCTCGATCCCCGGCTTTGGGAATTGTTATCTTAAGCAATATAGCCTGTGGTGGTTTCTAGGGGTAAATCTAAGGTATCACCGCTTTTTTCACCGTCATGGTAGGCAGCAAATAGGACTTGACTAGTTTTGCCCCAGCCAATTCCCCCCTGAGCATCAAGGGCGATCGCCCCAAAATCCCGTTGATTATTTTTTGCCTCCTCAAAAGATTTCTCCAAGGCAGATCCGAGGGAAAAACCGTCACTGACTCGGATCACAATCTTTGCCGCTAGACACTCTTCAAGAATATCTTCCCCGATGCCCGTACAGCTCACCGCCGCTAGGGAGTTGGCATAATTACCCGCCGGAGTTGCCGAATCACTTACCCGCCCAATCCGCTCAAAGCCCTTGCCCCCGGTGGAAGTTCCCACCGCCATCCGACCTTCATGGTCGAGGACTACCACGCCTATCGTTCCCCGTCCCACCTCAGGATTATTCGCCACGACCCCCGCCATGGCTGACCTAAAGCCTTGATCCCGTTCTGCCATCCATTCGTGCAAGCGAGTAGTAGTCAGGGGATTGTAGAGGGGAACCTGTAACTCCCTAGCCAGTTCTGCGGCTCCGTAATCAGAAAGAGTGCGATCGCTGTGATCTTGCAAAAACTGGGCTAAATCAATGGGATGTTGAACCCGTGAGACATTAATCACCCCACTAAAACGCTGCTTCACGCCGTCCATGAGCGCCGCACTCATGCGAATTTGCCCATCGGCTTGTAATACCGAACCAGTCCCCGCATTAAACCGGGGTTCATCTTCTAGGTGATGACAACCCAACACCACCGCCTCGATCGCCGACATTCCCGCCAACAATTGCTCAGAAACTGTGTGAACAATTTTGCCCAGAGCCGATCGCACCGGGACTAAGCCGCCCTTATCTTGGACAGAGTTCCCCGCCCCCCCATGAATAATTACCTTTGGTTGCATTGTTTCGTTGCCTTGGTAGATGCCCTGATGTATTAAATTTACCCGACTATCGAGATTTGCCAGACTTACGAAATTTACCAGATTTACCAAATTTGTTGGATTCCCCAGCTTTATTCGATTTGCGAGATCTGCGAGATTTGCCAGACTTGCTAAACTCAGAATTAATTATCAGCCGCTCCGAGAAACTCATCTAAATCTTCCGGTACTTCATAATCATCACTGAGAGGTTCTTCTGGAGAAACTTCTAACATCATCACTGCGGGTTGTCCTTGAGATTTTTCTCGGAGCTTTTCTCGATACTTCGCCGCCATTTCTTCTGCCATTTCGTAAACCCGCTCCCGATTATTGATCATGTCTCCGGGTTCCGGCTCCAACTGCTTCGTAGACAAAGAAATTCGCCCCCGCTCCGCATCTAGATCAATAATCATCACCTTGACTTCATGGTTGACATCAAAAACACTATGGGGTGTATCAATGTGGTCGTGGGAAATTTCGGAAATGTGGAGTAAACCACTAACTCCACCAATATCAATAAATGCGCCATAGGGTTTAATGCCCCGCACCGAACCAATTACGACTTCCCCGACTTCCAAACGATTCATTTTCCGCTCCACCAAAGCTCGGCGGTGGCTGAGGACGAGACGATTACGGTCTTCATTTACTTCTAAAAATTTTAGGGGTAACTCTTCCCCGGTTAGGTCTTCCTTGGGTTTGCGAGTGCTGATGTGGGAGCCGGGAATAAAGCCCCGTAGTCCTTCAATCCGCACCAAAGCTCCGCCCCGATTTGTGGCAAATACTAGAGATCTTACCGTCGCATCTTCTGTTTGCAACTGCCGTACCCGTTCCCATGCCCGCATGTATTCAATCCGGCGAATAGACAGAGTAAGCTGCCCGTCTTCGTTTTCATCGGTCAGAATAAAAAATTCTCTAGTTTCGTTTGATTGCAATATTTCTTCGGGGTTGTCTACCCGGTTAATCGACATTTCCTGAATGGGAATAAAAGCGGCGGTTTTTGCGCCAATATCAATTAAGGCTCCCCTAGGTTCGAGGCTAAAAACTTTACCAGGGACAATATCGCCGGGGCTGAAGTGATAGTCATACTTATCTAAAAGGGCTGCAAAGTCCTCTAGGGTAAAACCAATATCTTGGGTAATTGCTTTAGTAGTTACTTGTTTTACGGGTATTTTCTGGCTGACCATGCGTATAGTTTTTTACTTAATCCTAGTTATTATATTTGGTGACGGAGCCTCCTGTCGTTGCTAATGCACATGACCCAGTGTGTAGCTTCAACCCCTAGGGACTGCGGTTCAAAGCAAACTTTAGGATTAGTTGGGCTGAATTAGTTCTAATAAATTTTACGGTAGTCCTAAAAAGGCAATGGCTTTCAGATAAGAATTTCCCTGCGCTGCGGGGCAAATTCTTAGTTCAATTTAGCACTACTAATTTTTACTAAACAATTTACTAACTAAATTTGACGATGACGGGAGCTAGGTTAGGGGTTAGTCCCAACTGCCTATCATAGCTCATAATCACAGCAAAAAAGGAGGTGGCAAAAATCCAGAAGAAAAATCCCTTGGCTGACCAAAATTAAAATTGCTGTAGGTAATCCTTCCACAATCCCTAGGTGATCTTCGAGTAATTATGAGGCTTTTTATTAAGAAATATTACGAATAGATTTAGGAAAGGGGCAAGATACTAGAAAATAGTTTCCGTGAGTGATGTCTTTGCTACTTCTTGAGATGAGAGTCTAGGGAAGAAGGTTGGGATCGCTTTCTAATAAATAAAAATGATTACTACTTCTTGGAGGAATCTTATACATGAGTATCGTCACGAAGTCGATCGTGAATGCTGATGCTGAAGCCCGTTACCTCAGCCCCGGCGAACTAGACCGCATCAAAGGCTTTGTTTCCTCTGGTGAACAACGCTTAAGAATTGCCCAAGTTATTTCTGATTCTCGCGAACGTCTTGTTAAGCAAGCTGGTGATCAGTTGTTCCAAAAACGTCCTGATGTTGTTTCTCCCGGTGGTAATGCCTACGGTGAAGAAATGACTGCTACCTGCCTCCGGGATCTAGACTACTACCTCCGTCTAGTTACCTACGGGATTGTTGCTGGTGATGTCACCCCGATCGAAGAAATCGGTCTAGTTGGAGTCCGGGAAATGTACAAATCCCTAGGTACTCCTATTGAAGGTGTGGCAGAAGGTGTCCGGGCGCTGAAGAACGCTGCTGCCTCCCTGTTGTCTGGTGAAGATGCGGCTGAAGCTGGCTCCTACTTTGATTATGTGATCGGCGGTCTCCAGTAAGAACTGAAATAAAAACTAAAAAAAGTAAGCAATTACCCTCAAGTTTTTCTTTTGTTATTCCCCATCACAATTAATAATTCAACTCAGGAAATAAATTATGCAAGACGCAATTACCGCAGTTATCAATTCTTCTGATGTCCAAGGCAAGTACCTAGACACCGCAGCTCTCGAAAAGCTCAAAGGCTACTTCAAAACTGGCGAACTTCGGGTTCGGGCTGCTTCCACCATCAGCGCTAACGCCGCTACGATCGTCAAAGAAGCTGTAGCTAAGTCCCTGTTGTACTCCGATGTCACCCGTCCCGGCGGCAACATGTACACCACCCGTCGCTATGCTGCTTGCATCCGTGACTTGGACTACTACCTCCGCTATTCTACCTACGCTATGCTAGCTGGCGATCCTTCCATCCTCGATGAGCGGGTTCTCAATGGCTTAAAAGAAACCTACAACTCCTTGGGCGTGCCTATTACTTCTACTGTTCAAGCTATTCAAGCTATGAAGGAAGTAACTGCTAGCCTAGTTGGTGCTGATGCTGGCAAGGAAATGGGTGTGTACTTCGATTACATCTCCTCTGGCTTGAGCTAAGTCTAGAAGTATCTTTGTTACATAGTTTTGGTCTGGGTAGTTAGGTATTGAGTTTTAGGTTATTGCAGACAATCTTTATCTAGATAGAGTTTCGATAAACTAGGGCTTGGACTGGACTCCCAGACTGAAATGATTTTGCAAGTACTCCAGACCAAACTCCCAAGAAATCCCCAAATACATAATATTTTTCACATACAGAATTTTGACTGTAAATTTAGGAGAATTCAGTCCATGAGAATGTTTAAGATTACCGCCTGTGTCCCCAGCCAGACCAGAATTAGAACCCAAAGAGAATTACAAAATACGTACTTTACCAAGTTAGTTCCCTACGATAATTGGTTTAAAGAGCAACAACGCATCATGAAAATGGGCGGCAAGATTGTGAAGGTGGAATTAGCTACTGGTAAGCAAGGTACTAATACTGGATTACTTTAGTAAAAATATCCTTGGTAGTTAGGTCTGATTCGCTAAATAATTGTTTGTTAATGCCCAATAACCTAAGGTAGTGAACACGTTTTAGAAATGATTTTGAATTGAGTGGATAAACTATAAAATAGAAATTTTGGAG
>JAAUUE010000138.1 GCA_012031635.1 Coleofasciculaceae cyanobacterium SM2_1_6
TTGATGACATAAATCTCAATTTCATTGATCTAGAGAACCTCAAAAAAAATAAAAGAGCTTACAGGAAGGTTGCAAGATTTAGCGGATATAGAAAACTTGTCTTAGATAATTGCTTGATCAAAATTAGATAGTTAAAACTGCCAGTTAATATTTTTGGGGAGAATGGCTTTTGGTAACATACCGTGGACTCCCTTTTGGGGGGCATTGACGACTTGGGTAATATGGAAATTCACCGCTAAACTACAGAGAACGTAGGCATCTTCTTTATCAATTCCTGTTAGTTTTACAAGTAATTCAATCATGTTTTTGAGGGCAATTTCAAAGGCTCGATCGAGGGTTTCCCCGAAACCCATACTAATAAAATCTGTGGCAGTTTCCCCAATAGGTTGAGTAATATCCACGCCTTTATGGAGAATTAGGCGGATTGTGCCATTCATCGAAGTCTCGATCGCCGTCACATTGACCTCTCCATCCCCCTGGGCAGCATGACCATCCCCCAAGGAAAACAAGGCTCCCGGCAGAAAAACTGGTAAAAAGACCCTAGTTCCGGCTTGCAATTCCCGATTATCCACATTGCCCCCATAAATTCCCGGCGGTACAGAAGAGCGATCGTGTTCCTGAGTTGCCACCCCCAAAATCCCAAAAAATGGTTTCAAAGGAATCTTAATACCACTACCTACAGGAAACTCAGTGTTCTGCTCTGGCAAATTCAGGTGAATAAACCGCAGGGCATGGTCAGGAAAATCTTTAGGTAATGCTCCCCAACCGGGACGAATAGCATTAAACCCCACACTTAAGCGGGGCGAAATAGACTCAAGGCAAACTTCTAGTACATCACCGGGTTCAGCATTCTGGACATAAATTGGTCCCGTGAGCAGGTGGGGCCCGGGACCAACTTTCCGCTCTTCCCCTAGGGTTTGGCAAATTTCCACAAATTCCGGGGTCAAAAATTCCGGCGGAGCTTGATCATAAATCTTAAACCCTGTGTAGGTTTCCACCTCTACTCGATCGCCCGACTCCACCACCAAAGCCGGAGGTAAATTTGCCGAAAATCCGCCCAGATGGACTGTTTTGGGAGTTGCCTTAAGAATATGATCCATAAATTTCAGTGAACAGTTATCAGTTATCAGAAAAAGTAACAGGTAAAAAGGTAAAAAGAAAAAGTGAAGAGCCAGTTTTTCCTTTCTACTTTCTACTTTCTACTTTCTACTTTCTACTTTCTACTTCTAAGTTCACTGATAACTGTTCACTGATAACTGTTCACTGTTCACACATATCCATGTTCTGCCAAAAAGTCGGGGGTGATATTCTCTCTATGGTTGCCAGCTAGACGGGGATGGCTGATTAATTTTTCTACGTACTTACCGAGAATATCTGCCTCAATATTGACTCGATCGCCTACCCTTAGGGTTGCCAAATTAGTCTGGTCGAAACTATGGGGAATCACCGCTACTTGAAACCAACTACCCTCTGGGTCGCAGGCGGCCACGGTCAGGCTCACCCCGTTCACCGCCACACTGCCCTTGGGAATCAGGTAAGGAGCGATCGCTCTTGCCATTCTGGTTCTAACCCCCTAGGAGCCGCAAATCTCATTTCCCAAGACCGGGCGTTAACTACAGAAGCAGTTAAATTCCCTACCCCATCAATGTGTCCTGTGACAAAATGCCCGCCCAACTTACTGCCAACTCTGAGGGAAGTTTCTAAATTCACAATTTTTGTTTGCAAAGATGCGAGGGTGGTGCGCTGGAGAGTTTCGGGGGAAACCCGGGCAAGAAATCCTTGGGCAGTTAGCTCCTCCACCGTTAAGCAAATGCCATCCACCGCCACGCTGTCTCCCAACTCCAAGCCATGACCAATGGGGGATTTCTCTGGGTAACTAACCAGCCAACTGTCTTGACCCACAGCCTTGATTTCGCCGATCGATTGAACTAGCCCAGTAAACATTGCTGCGGTATTAGTAGAGATTTTGGGTCGGGAAGTAGATTCTCAAGAAGATAGATTATAGACAAATATTTTTCAGTAAATTCACCAGAGAAAATCATGAAAAATTTTGCGGAAATTACCTTGCTTAAACTAATTTAAAACTAGTGCTAAAGTAACCTGACCTTGAGGCATACTAAAAGAATATAGTTTGCTTAGATAGTTTTTTCAAAAAAAGTGGTTTATTCTCCAAAATTTTGATGTATTGGTAAATTAACTATTCCCAATGCCAATATAATACTATAGCGACAATTTATGGATAAATTTTTCAGTTGGACTTTTCCATGCCAACTAGTGACCCGACTGTAGAGGCAAAACTAATGATTGAAATGAAAGTTGCTGGAATTGCATTAGAAGCCGTCACCCGTAGCCCGATCGTACTCTTAAAAGATTATGAAGATCGGCGAGCCTTACCAATTTATATTGGTCAAGATCAGGCCAAGGCAATCATCAGTGCTTTGGAAAGACAAGCCCCTCCTCGTCCCATGACCCATGATTTGATGGTGACGATGCTTGAAGCCTGGGATTTAAGTTTAGAAAAGATAATTATTCATTCTCTCCAGAGTGACACCTTCTACGCAGTGCTTTGTGTCCGCCAAGGAGAAGTAATCAAAGAATTTGATGCCCGTCCCAGTGATGCGATCGCTATGGCAGTGCGGACGGGTAGCCCCATCTGGGTCATGGAAGAAGTAATTGCCGATGCTTCGATTCCCGTCGATCGAGATGCCGATGAACAGGAAAGAAGAGCCTTCCGAGAATTTCTAGCCGGAGTCCGCCCAGAAGACTTCATCAAGCGCAGTAGCTTCCCCACCAGTGAAAGTCAATAGTTAGATTAATCAAACTAGACACCTTAACTGTCCCCTCTTAACTCTCTCCTCTTAACTCTCAACTGATAACTGTTCACTGATAACTGTTCACTGTTTTCACTGTTCTAAAACTCGAATCATGCTAGAGATACTCTGGACTGTGGGGAGTTGGCGAATTTCTTCGATCGCCGCTCGAAAATTCCCTTCTGCCACATTATGGGTGACAACGACAATCTCCGCCGCCGCTTCACGGGTGTCTTTATCATGAATATCTTTCTGGACGATCGACTCAATACTGACTTGATGATTCCCGAAAATTGTCCCTAACTTGCCGATCACCCCCGGCTGATCACTGGTAATGAACCGAGTATAGAAGCGGGTCTCTAGCTCCTCCATAGTGGAAATTTCACAATATTCCTGATGGGCGCAACTCAACAGGGGATGCAGGAGGCTAATCTTGGAGCCAAGCCCCGTATCAGGAACCCCCGCCTGACTCCAGGCAACTTGAATTTTCAGCACCGCCAATACTTGCAGTAAATCTGCCACCACCGAACTAGCCGTAGCTCCAGCTCCGGCTCCGGGGCCCTCAAATACTACCTGCCCCAAGGGTTCACCTACTACCGATACGGCATTGTAGACCCCGTTAATACTGGCGAGGGGATGATCTTGGGGGATGAGGGTCGGATGGACTCGCACCGATAATCGGGGGGGAAATTGGTCGGGATGGGCTTTGTCCCTAGAGGCGATCGCTAGGAGTTTAATCACAAAACCCAACTGCTCGGCGTAGGCAATATCGGTCTTGGTGATCGATCGAATCCCTTCACAATACACATCTTCTAGCTTAATTCTGCCCCCAAACCCCAAGGAAGCTAAGATCGAAATCTTATCCGCCGCATCCAGACCATCCACATCCGCCGTCGGGTCGGCTTCAGCATAGCCCAGCTTTTGGGCCTCGGCGAGAATATCCCCAAAATCTCCTCCCTCTTCCCGCATCCGGGTGAGAATATAGTTAGTCGTGCCGTTGATAATTCCTGTAATGGTGTGAATTCGGTTGACTCCTAGGGTTTGTTTTAGGGGTTGGATAATGGGGATCCCCCCAGCTACCGCCGCCTCTAGCATCACGTAGACCCCGGCATGGTTGGCAGCAGTGTAGATTTCGTCCCCGTGGCGAGCAATCAGGGCTTTGTTGGCAGTAATAATATGTTTGCCGTGGGCGATCGCTTCCAAAACCAAACTCCGGGCTGGCTCAATCCCTCCCAAAACCTCGATGACAATATCTACCTCTGGCGATCGGACAATCTGCACTAAATCTGTAGTTAGAATCTCTGGTGGTAAATTTACCTGCCGGGGCTTGGTGAGCGATCGTACCCCCACCCAAGCTAATTTTACTTCTGCTAATAAGGGATGACGACCCAAGGGACTTAATAAAATTGCGGCAGTCCCTGCTCCCACCGTCCCTAAACCCAATAAACCAACTTTAATACCCACAAAAATTCACCTAAAATCACATCACCAAAAAACTCCTATCTAGTCTAGCTAAATTTGGCTCACTGTTTGACAAGAGAACCTTTTAACAATAACCGTAATTTTTTCCGAACCTTTTTCACAAATCTGGGATGGTAATCGTAGTAGGTATTTTGGGTAAATAGATCCGCTTGGCGATCGCGAATAATAAACCGGGGATGGATCAGGGGGAATTGCATTTCTTCCACATCCATGGTGTCGTAGTCGTTATTTTTGGATAGGGTGTGGGTGCCGTCGGCATGATGACCAATATTAGAAATTAAATTGACGTTTGGTAATACAGCTAAACCACCCTGGAGCCAAGCCGCAAAAGTCCATTGAAAATCCCAACAACCATTCAGTTGATCGGCGGCGGCTTTGTCAAAAACATCTGTCCAAATCTTCACGGAATAGTCATCCTCTAGCAAATCCATCAGCCACCCCCCCGCCTTAACCTCTGGCCAAAGTTGCATGTGGTAGTCAAAATGCTGCCAAGCCCGCCGCCAACTTGCCCAACCCCAACAGTGATTAAACCGAGAAAAATAGTAACTATCCTGAGTCCGCCGCCGCCCAAACTGGATATTTAAGCCGCAGATGGTCATAATTCGGGGATTGTCTCGGTAATACGCCAGCATTTCATCACAGTAGCGAAAGAAAGAGGGATGGGGCAGACAGTCATCTTCTAGGATAATTGCTTCTTCAACCTGCTCAAACACCCAATCAATCCCGGTGGCGGGACGGACACCGCAGCCCAGATTGGTTTCGGCATAGTTCTTAAAAACTTCACAATCCCAATCTACCTGCTCGACGATCGCCCTCACGGCGGCACATTTGGCGGAGTCATCTGGTCGATCGGGGCGGGGGGCATCAGCAATCAAAAATAATTTGGGGGGTTTCGCAGCCCGGACGGCGGCAAATACCTGTTCAGTAGTGCTGGGGCGATTAAACACAATCATCGCTACGGGAGTTTTTGTTTGCCATGTCATGGGCGTATTCCTGAGTTGATCAACCCCAATAACCTAACAAAAAAGCCATTAAAAAACCACTTCCCAAAGCTATGATTAGCCTAGAAAGGGGTTCAGGAATTGCACAAAATAGTAGAGCCTACGCTATTGATGAAAGACGCTATTGATGAAAGTAAGGTGGGCAAGGCCCACCCTACCCATAGAATCTTGGTGTTACAGAAACGATCTAGTTTACGAATTAAATTAGTCAATTTCTAGTAGGTGCTGGACTCTACCGGATCGATCGCCGCATAACTACTCTGGGTGCTTTCCGATTGTTTCACAAAGCCAGAGTAAGCCTCCATGCCGTGTTCGCCAATATCCAAGCCTTCCATTTCTTCTTCGGGTTTAACTCTAATCCCCACAGTGAATTTGAGAGCATACCAGAAAATGGCAGTGAGCAGAACCGTGAAGCCGCCTATCGCCGCCACCCCAACAAACTGAATCCAAAGCTGACCAAGACCACCACCAAAGAGGAGACCAGCATTTGGTCCAAGCCCTGGCCCGTAGAGGGCACCTTCGGCTTCACTGCCACCCACGGCAAACAGCCCGATCGCCAGGGTTCCCCAGACACCATTGCAGAGGTGAACAGAGATGGCGCCTACAGGGTCATCAATCTGGAGCTTATCAAAGAAGCCAACGGCAAACACTACAAGTACACCGCCAATAATGCCGATGATGGCAGCAGAAGGGACGTTGATAAAGGCACAACCGGCGGTTACTGCGACTAAACCAGCGAGAATACCGTTTATGATCATAGATAGATCAGGTTTACCAAGGAAAATCCAAGCGGTGGCTGTTGCGGCAATCCCGCCAAATGCTGCCCCAATATTTGTAGTTAGGGCAATGTGAGCGATCGCACTGCCATCACCAATACCCATAGTAGAGCCGGGGTTAAACCCAAACCAACCCAACCAAAGAATGAGACAACCCAAGGTCGCAATACTCATATTGTGACCGGGCATGGGATTACTACTGCCATCAGCGTTGTAGCGTCCAATTCTTGGGCCCAAGATTGCTGCCCCCATCAAAGCTGCCCAGCCACCGACGGCGTGAACCACATTGGAACCAGCAAAATCCCAGAAACCAAAAGTATAAAGCCAGCCACCACCCCAGACCCAATGTCCAGTGATGGGGTAAGCAATTCCTATCAGTAGCAAGCTAAAGATCAGGAATTCCATAAATTTAATGCGTTCGGCCACAGCCCCAGAAACGATCGTGGCTGCTGTTCCGGCAAAGGCGAGTTGGAAGAAAAACTTCGCAGCCAGAGGCACACCAGTCCAGTTTAGGGAGCTAAAAATCCCTACATAGTCATCTCCGGTGGCGGGGCTGTTGTCTGCGCCACTGAGGAATAGCCCCCCACTTGTGCCAACAAAAGGATTGCCATCACTGAACATCAAGCCGAAGCCGATCACCCAGAAGGCAATAGTAGCCAGCGCAAAGACAATTAAGTTCTTAGAAAGGACGTTAACTGCATTTTTTTGGCGGCAGAAACCAGTTTCTAACATCCCGAAGCCAGCGTTCATAAAAAACACTAGCATCCCTGCTACCATCACCCACATGGTATCCAGACCAATTTTCAGTTCCGCCATTTGGTCTTCGGTACTCGGTGCATCCTGCGCTTGAGCAGCTACACCCCATAGCATCACAATTATCACTGCGATCGGAATACAGGCTTGAGCCGTTGGACTTAAGCTCTTGATTTTTTGCTTAAGGCCCTCAAAGAAGCTAACTGCCTTTGTTAATTCTCTAGATGGTCTTTTGGAGCGTCTCCTTCCACCATACCCACGAACTTTTATGCTCATGTTCTCAAATTTCCCTTAGTTATTGTACAAAATCTTCCTTGCTTATGACATACCTTCAGACTAACCCTGAGAGCTTATTCAAAACCCCTTTCTACTATGAAAAGAGTTTATGGTAGTAATCCTGTGTAGGTCAAACGGAATATATGTTTTACAAAGCATAGATTGTATTAATTTGCCTATATGATCTGTATATTTAATAACAATTCAACTTTATTGACTTTGGGAGCCAAGCATGGATACTGGAGCTTTTCAAGATTTAGCAACACAGAATTTAATTTATGCTTATCCTCCCCTCTACGAAGGCATCCTAATTAAACGCTACAAAAGGTTCTTTGCCGATATTGAGCTAACTAGTGGGGAGATCATCACTGCCCACTGCCCCAATACTGGGCCCATGACTGGGGTATCTACCGTCGGTAGCCGAGTTCTCGTATCAAAAAGTAATAATCCCAAACGAAAACTAGCTTATACTTGGGAGTTAATTAGCGTTGATGGGGTCTGGGTGGGGGTAAACACCGCTATGCCCAACCGAGTTACCAAGCTGGTTCTAGAGAAATATTTATTGCCGACCTTGGGCAATTATCAAAAAATCACCCCAGAAGTTGCCTACGGAGAAGCAAAAGATAGCCGGATAGATTTTCTCTTAACTGGAGATGAGGGTTTTACACCAGTCTATCTAGAGGTGAAAAGTACCACCCTTGCCCAGCCGCCCTTGGCTCTATTTCCTGATACCGAGACTACTAGAGGGCAAAAACACCTGCGGGAATTGACAGCTTTGTTACCTCAATACCGGGGGGTAATGTTGTATTTTATCAATCGGGGGGATTGCGATCGCTTCAGTCCGGGAGATGAGTTCGATCGTCTCTATGGTCAACTGCTCCGGGAAGGGATAGCCCAAGGATTAGAAGTTTTGCCCTGTCGATTTCAGATTACCCCCCAAGGAATTGTCTACTTGGGACTGGCCGAGTTGGGGTTAGAAAATCTAGTAGAAAATTAAGACAGAAGTTTGGAAAGCTCAAAATAGTCGAGATATTCAAGATATTTAAGCTGTTCAAGATATTTAAGCTGTTCAAGATCGTAAACAAAGATGATAGAACTGATATGGCAATCCTAAATCATTTGCTAAATTAGATTGCTTCTGGTAGGTGATTTCACCCACCTGCGGCGAGTGAAATCCTTTAGGACTGCTATAGAGATAGAAATTGGGCAAATGTTGGCTAGGGCATTTAAATAATTTGGGTGGGACTAGAAAATGGATGCGAAGGAACTGATTAACCGCTACGAAGCTGGGCAGACAAAGTTTACTGGGGTCAATCTTAGTGGCATAAATTTATTGGGGGCAGACTTGATTGGGATTGGGTTGCAGCGCGCCGATCTCCATAATACAAACCTGACTCTTACCTACCTCAGTCGGGCAGATTTGGGGCAGGCAAATTTAACTTCCTGTAAACTCTGTGGGGCAAATCTAAATCAAGCCAAACTAGCCGGTGCCAAACTCCACGATGCGGATCTCCACGGGGTGATGCTTCAGGGAGCAGACCTGCGGGGGGCAGATTTGACTCTGGCGGATTTGTTTGATGCCAATTTAATTGATGCGGATCTGCGGGGGGCAGACTTGAGCGGGGCAAACCTGACGGGGGCTTGTCTGCGAGGAGCCAATCTCCGGGAAGAAAAACGGGTCTATTGTGCTAACTTACGGGGAGCGAATCTCCACAGGATCGATCTCCAAGGAGCCAACCTGACAGGGGCGGATCTATCTAAGGTGAATCTGAGCGGGGCGAATCTCCGGGATGTAATGTTTCGGGAGGCGGATCTGAGTTGGGCAGACCTGAGCGGGGCAGATTTAACTAATGCCTTTCTGACGGATACTAATCTCAATGGGGCAAATCTCCAAGGAGCCAAGCTCAAAAATGTGAAACTGGAGCGATCGAAACTCGTCGAAGCAAACCTGCGGGAAGCAAATTTATCGGGGGCGATTATGCCGGATGCTAAGCTGAACAAGGCAAACCTGACGGGGGCGGTGATGATCGGAGCAGTTCTCAATCGGGCAGATTTGAGTCGATCGAGCCTCCGGGGAGCCAACCTAACGGAAGCATCCCTCATTGATGCCTACCTCGCCCGGACAAACCTGATGAATGCCAACTTAACCAACGCCAACCTTGCCAGAGCCGAACTCAGCACTGCTAACCTAGTAGGGACAATTTTCCAAGGAGCCACCATGCCCGATGAATCGATTTATAAGTAACTTATTTAGACCAGCTATTTAGAGAATCAGCATTAGTCTGTGCTGAAATTTTAGACACTTTTCAAACAGTCTCTAAGACTCAACAGCATCATTGGAAGGTGGGTGCCAACCACCATAGAATCCAAAGACGACGAGCTTTGATAATCGCCCCCTCATTATGAGTTTGGTCATTCAAATCTAAGCGATCGCACGTTGCCCGCCCAATGGAAGTCTTACCTCGAATCACTAGACCATCCTGCCGCCAAATAAAATGCTCATTCCACTGATGTAGTCGTGGATTAAACAATGCAGTAGAAACTTGAGATTCGGGATCGGTTCCTTCTATGAAGTTATAGCGGTAGCTATTACACCGTTGACAAGCTAAAGCCAGATTTTCAAGGGTATCTGCTCCTCCGAGCGATCGTGGTTGGATGTGATCAATTTCAAACCGTGCAGCACTAGCTTCTTCCGATGAATGGCAATATTCACACAAGTATCTGGCTCGCTCTCGAACCCATTGCCGAATCTGTTTTGAAATCGCCATACCTACGCAGACTCAGCAATGATTTTTGCATTGAGAAGGGTAAAAATTCGATCAAGTTCTAAAATTCCAGTCAACTCGACTTCTTCATCGGCTCTCAACCGTGATTCTCGCTGTTTCTCGTTCAAGCCCTCCAACCGCTCTTGTAGCTCTTCACTAAATTTGAATAAAAATAATCCTCGAACTGGTTTTATTTGAATGCCAGCATCAATAAAAGAGGAGGGTTGGATCATTAGTCGTGCATTCATAAATTTACCTCACAGACAATGTTATACGGCTTGGTTCTAGTTCATAGGATGACGAAAGTTGCCTTTCAACCCAGATTGCCTTACGCTCAGTTTAGAAGAACTTTTCCGCTCCATCGATGATTTTTGTCAGTATTTTTGTCAGTACTCAGATAATTTGCTGGTTTTTGCTTAACCCGAACTCACTTTAACCAGGTTTCTAGGAATTTTCTCGGCGGTGTTCTTGGAGTTTGAGGAGAATTTCGGCGTGGACTTCCTTGGTGATGGGGTAAAAGTAGGCGAGGATGACCCCACAAATTAAAGCTAGGGTCGGGAGGGGTCCGATCGCTACCCGGATGGCGAAGAGGGCAGATTCAGGCTGGGCTGGCGTTGGTTGCCCAGACACTTTTGCCACAAACCCAGACCATTGGAGGGCTTGCCCTACAAGAAATAACCCCAGAGCTAAACCAAACTTTTTGCAGTAGCACCATAAAACCCATAGAAAATTCCCCTCCCGCCGTTTGCCCGTTTGTAGCTCATCCAACTCAATCACATCGGGGATCATC
>JAAUUE010000139.1 GCA_012031635.1 Coleofasciculaceae cyanobacterium SM2_1_6
GCGACAGCTAGTTTAGGGAAGATAGGCAAAGATAACCTAGTGGTGATCGATACTTTAGTAGAATTAACCCGCACTGCTGAGGATGAATATACCCGGAGGTGTGCGGCAGAGAGTTTAGGGAGTCTAGACAAAAATAATCCAGTGGCAATCGATACTTTAGTGGAATTAAGCCGCACTGCTAAGGATGAATTTAACCGGATGCGGGCAGCAAATAATTTAGGAGAAATAGACAAACATAACCCAGTGGTGATCGCAGCCCTAGTGGAATTAACCCTCAATGCTCAGGATGAAGAGACCCGGTTGCAGGCGGCAGAGAGTTTAGGGAGAATAAACAAAGATAACTCAAAAGATAACTCAGTGGTGATCGCCGTTTTAGTGGAACTAGCCCGTGCTGCTAAAGATAAAAGAATCCAGGTGAATGCGGTATGTAGTTTAGGGGAGATAGGCAAAGATAACCTAGTGGTGATCGCAGCATTAGTAGAATTAACCCGTACTGCTGAGTATAAATATACCCGAAGGGCTGCGATGGAGAGTTTAGGGAGAATATTAACCACGCCCGAACAGTATGCAGGAGTGGTCTCCACCTTAAAAGACGGTCTTAGTAATGAGGTTTATCAAAATAATTTTGATCTCTGTCAAAACTGCTACCAAGTTCTTTGGCAGTGTGCTGAAAATCTGCCTTATCCAGAGTTTTATCAAGCATGGCATTCTCATCCAGAAGTCCCAGACCAAACCCCAGTGGGGCATAACTCCACCGTGGCAAACCTAGAAACTCAAAAAATTGATATTTGCGAAGAACTACAAAACCTGCCCATCTTTTGCCTCAAAGCCCACATCCTCGCTGCCGAAACCAGAGAAAGCGAAATTGCTGCCACCCTCTGCCAACTGATCTGGGACAAAGCCCTGCCCGATGCAGAGTATCCCGAAGCAGTCACCACCCCCAGTGACCTGCGTAAACACTTAAAGCAACTCCAACGCAACCAACAGCTACCCAAACTTGCCATTCTCCTCACCGATTGCGAACATGCCACCCCAGAACTGATCACCTTTTGCTACAAACTCACCAACATCCTCTCCATTGCCTGGCTCACCGACCAACCCCTAGAAGCCCCCTTAAAAGGCTTTCCCCCCGATCAGCCCAACCTCCTCTCAGCCATTCAAACTTGGTTAGAAGAGACTTAGTGCTAGAGAAAAATCTAGAGAATTTTTTTTGATTTTAGTTTAAGAGACTATTTTTTAAGATTATCTGTTGTTTTCAAAAGGGTTGAAAATGTTTATACCTATCCCCTCGAAGTCCTTTGTATTGCGGGTAACTAAAGTAAAGTCATAGTATTTGGTTGTAGCGGCAATCAGTGAATCTAAAGTGGGTAGGTTTCGACCTTTTTTCTCCAATTCTCCTATCAACTCCCCCCATACCAACATTACTGATAAATCTAAGGGCAAAATCCTTGCCTCAAAATCTGTTAGTAGCTCACTCTCAAGCCAGTTTTGGATATTATCTTTGCGTAATGATTTAGGGAGTTTTGTAATTCCCTTTCTGATTTCGCCAATGGTAATTACACTTAAAAATAAATCATCTCTGTTTACATTCCTAACCCACGTAATAACATTTTGATCTGGGAGTTTAATAATTAATTCAGAGATAATATTTGTATCTAGAATATATCTCATAGTTCTACTTGACGATGATCAATTTCTTGTCGGCGATCTAAATCCAAATCTATGTCAAATAGAGGTGAGTTTTGCAATAAATCTACTAAGTTTTTTTGCTGAGGCTTAAGTGGTTGATTTTCTATTTGTTTAGTTAAATGCTCGATGAGCTTAATCTTTTCTTCTACAGTTAAATTATCTACTTCTTTTAATAAATCTATTTTAGTTAAGTTGCTCATTTGAGTTTTCCTTTGTGTAGTATAGTTTTCCAGAGCCAAAACTAATTTATATAATTCTAGCATTAGATTAATAACAGCCAATCTCTAGGATTACTTCTATGATCGTATCAAAGCTCCTCATAAATAGTCTACTATGGTGTTTTGATTGAAAATTATGAAAATAAATATATCTCTAAAATCAAAGTAAATGCTTAAACCTCTATTATCGATCGCTCCCCTACTGTGCTTATTAACTACCCTCGGCATCAGCCAATCCTCTGCTGCCCTAAAACCATCTCTGCCAATCCCTAAACAATCCTTCGACAAAGCTCAGGAACCATCTCCTGACCTTGTAGCTCCGAGGGAAATCCCTCATGAAGATATTACCGATCGCCTCGATATGGCGGGAATTTCTGATCCCCAAGAAGTAGTGAATTTTCTTGAAAACCTCCGATCGGCAGCCCAAGCCCTCGATCGACCAGCCCTCGCCGATCTTGTCCATTATCCCTTCACTACCTATAACCGAGGTACACCAGTAAAAACCTACTATACCCCAGAGGAATTATTAATTGATTTTGAGAAACTATTTACTCCTAGGGTGATGAGATCGATCGAGAATGTGAGATACGATAACTTGTTTATTAACTCCCAAGGAATCATGATTGGCAGTGGCGAAATTTGGTTTAGAAATTACCCCAACGGTATCAAAATCAAAGCCATCAATGGACAAACTTTTGCTATTCCTGTCCCCTAAAATAATGTTTGGGAGGATATAGCGATCATAAATCATTTTCTAAATTAGATTGCTTCTAGTAGGTGATTTCACCCGCCGCAGGCGGGTGAAATCATTTAGGACTGCTCTAATTTATTAGAAGTTCTTGATGTCAACGGATTACCGGGTAAACCAAGGCTAACTACGGAAGATCCGGCTGTACTGGTGGGCATGAGCCATGCTGGCGATCGCCAAACCCCAACCACTAGTTGCTAACTCTGCATCTTCTAAATCCATCACCACCGTCACCGCCGCAACCAGAGAGGGACGCAGAGACCAGAGGAGTTGCTGCCCCGCCGTTTGTCCCAGGGGGATTAGTTTCAGCCCAGCACTGATCAGGTTCGTTGCCCAACTTTGCAGATAAGCCAAAACTGCCGGAGTTAGGGGAATTTTCCAAGCTGCTGCCGCTATGCCGGAGGCGATCGCTAAGTTCCAAGATTCCTGCTCCACCAAAAAAGGTTTTACTTCCGGCGATATTTCCCCCAACAACAACAGGAGGGAACCGCCCATTTGCCAGCTCTGCTCCCGCAGTTCTGCCGTTTCCTTCGTTGCCGTCAACCATTGATTCCAGTAGGTAAGTTGCGAAAAATCTCCCTTGGCAAAACTCTGATAAGCCCGCACCATCACCGCCGCCTCTAGCCTCGCTACCCCGTGGGTTAATTCTTGAGTTAACCAATGCTCTAGGGTAGCCGCATTCTTAATTATTCCTGTCTCCACCAAGGTTTCCAATCCCTCCGAATAGCTATAGGCTCCCACCGGCAGGGCGGGACTGGCTAATTGCAATAGAGATAGCAGGGTAGTTTCATCCATGGGCGTGATGAGCGGAACCATGGGAATTAGGATGATCGCCGTAGGCTCCGGCTTCTGGCTGGAAGGGGAGCATTTCTTGCTGGGCTGCTACTCCGAGGTGTGCGAGCAGGTGGGCAAGGACGGGATCAAAGGCAAGGCGGAGATAGGTGGGGGTGATTTCGAGGGGAACGTGGCGGTTGCCTAGGTGGTAGGCGGCTTGGAGGAGCTTGAAGGGGTCAGGGGTGGTGACGGTGAGGACGGGTTCTGGCTTGGCAGTAATCTGGGCTAGATGTTGTCCTGTGGTCGATCGCAACACATCCCCATTCTGAAGCACTGTCCCCCTGGGTAATTGCAAAAACACTATGTGCTTATTGTCTAACTCCAGACGTTGACGGCTGCGGGTGCGATCGTCCGCCGTTAAGGGAATTATTAAATCTATTTTTTCTGGGGATAGATTGGGGAGGGAGTGAGAATCAATCTTTTCAGTGAGGACAATATCCATAGGTTAGCGATCGAGTATCTGGTAAATATATTCAGTAAATACTAAGTAAATACTAAGTAAATATCAATCCCATCGTAGTTTTCAACTTTCAACTTTTAACTTTCAACTTTTAACTTTTAACTTTCAACTTTTAACTTTTAACTTGTACTTTGCGCTGTTACTTTCGCAAGGAAATTAATTCCTGATCAATTCTTTTTTTTAATTCAGGATTGTTGCGGGCATTAATAGTAATGGCATTAAACCGGGGAATGATCAAACTATTTGCCTCGCTAATGGTTCTGACATTAGTACAAAAATTAATGGCTAGTTCTCGCATCTGGGGAGTTAGTTCACTAATGGTTTTGGGTTGGGTACAGGAAATATTGGCAAAGCTATTGTCCCCAGAAACTTGTTGCATTTCTTGGGCTGTAGTTTGTCGGAGTTGCTCGATCGCTATCACTGCCTTGGCATAATCGGCAATCTCTTTATCAGAAATGCTCTTTGCCAACTCCTCTGGGGATACAGGCAGGTCGGCAGTTTCATCACCAGCACCACAGCCAAACAGGAGCAGAGGCACAATTAACAGGGGCATAGTCGATCGCAAACAAGATCCCAGCGATCGCCGCCAAGATCGCCACCGAGATTTTACCCAAGATTGGAGGAGGTTAATTTGGGGATGGATTTTTAGGTTAGCTTTGGGGGGCAGGAAAAAACCATAGGTTGTCTGGGGGGGATAACTCCTCAATAAAGATAGCACTAGCGGGGTCGTCGGGGGGACAGTTCTTGTAAGCGCCGTTGAATTCTAGCAGCTAAATTGGGGTCAGAGAGACTATTGGTATAAATCTGGTTAAAACGCCGGGGGTTCATCCCGTAGCTATTGAGGATGTTTTCCGATCGCTCACAAAAATCCCTGACAATGGTTGCCACATTCTCTGCCAACCCCTCGGAGCTATTGCAACTAATATCTGGCACCGTGCCATTATTGGCTGATCTAATTTCCCTGAAGCTCCGCCGCCGTAATATTTCCATATCGTAGGCTGCCCGGATGTAGGTATCAAGTTCTTCCTCGCTGATGGCTTGAGCCTGGGCCGGGGCATTGAAGGTCAATTGGGGGAGGCTCTGGAAAGAGGGGCTAGAGAGACCGGGAAGATAACCCGATAAAACTCCTAGGGTAGCGATCGCCCCCACCAGTAGTCCCCGATATCCGCACAGATTAGCAGTAAAAATAGAGTTAGAAGTCAACATAGGTATAGAAGAGGAAAATATTTAAGGATTGTTAGAGAATTGCGAGAAAATTACCAAAAATTCCTAGAAAATTCCTAAGGGATTATTAACTAGGAACATCTTGTCATGGCATAAGTTCCACAGGTCAAGAACTACACACACGACAGAGACGGATCAGATGACATTGTAGGGTAGATACAGGGTCAGCTCCTTTTTTGAGACTTGATTCTAGTTCTAACAAGATTGGCAAGATTTGTAAAAGTTTTCGAGAGCTAAGATGGTTAACTTCCTGCCGGAGAAAGTAGATGCGCTTGGGGTTGCTAATTTCGGCGGCTTGGGCAATTACTCGATCGTCTTTTTCGCCGCTCTCGATCGCCAACTTCAACAGTAACCAAGTCCGAAATTGTCCCGTTAAAGTTGCCACAATTCTCAAAGGCGGTTCATTGCGCTGCATTAAATCCGCCAATAGCTCCAGAGCCACTTCCGGCTTCCCTTTGGTACAAGCATTGGCAAGTTGGAGGCTAGAGGTCGTATTCGAGGTGACTAAGGCGGTAATTGTTGCCATGGGCAGGGGTCGATCAGGATTGGGGACAGCAAGGGCAAGTTTTTGGAGTTCATTATCCAAGAGCCGCGTGTCATTACCCACAGCTTGGGCAATAAATTCTGCCCCCGATAGGTCTAGTTTTAACTGATAGCGGCGGGCTAACTGCTGGACATGGCTGACGATTTGGTCAGTTTTCCACGGCGGAATCGGAGAAAATTCTTGAATTGTGGCGTATTTTTGCAATAACTTGGTAGATTTGAGGCGAGCATCGGGTTTATGCTTAGAAGTAAGGAGAAGTAGAGAGGTCTCAGGAAGAGCCGGGAGTGTCCGCTCTAGCTCACTGATGATTTGTTGGCTACACTGTTGAAGGATAGGAGTATCCGCTAACCACACGAGCCGATTTCCTAGTCCAAAGGGGGGAGTCATGGCTTGGTTGAGAGCTTGAGTTACTGCCTCTGGCTGGTCTGGGGTGATTTTATGGTAGTTAAAACTACTCCATGCAGGGTCAACTGTGGTAGTCTGGATTTCCTTGACCGCTTGGGCGATCGCAAAATCATCTTCGCCCCAGTACAGATAAATTGGCATAATTAGCGTAATTAATTAGCGTCATTAATTTGGCATCACTGACTAGATAAAAGACCAGATAAAAGACCAAGTAAAAATAACCAAAAGTTTATAACAAACAACACATCTATAAACAAGGAGGCGATCCAGATTGGACGAAAACTATCAGACCTATCTAAATCGGTTAGCTCGGTTGACCCTGCCAGAAACCCACGAAGCTCAGTTACAGAATATTCAAGAATCACCAAAGTTTCAAGGCACAGCAGAGCGTAAACCAGTACACTTTCCCGGCTATAGCGTGATTACACCGCCCTGGGCTGAGGATCCCAAAAACCCTGAATTCTACCAATATCTCCAAGAAACCCAGACTCAGTTGTTTCAAGATTTAGCTCCAGATTTCTTGGTTCCCGTTATTCCCGATAGTTTTCATCTTACCCTAGCGGATTTGATCTGGGATGGAGCCTATCTTAATAAAAGCCAAGACCCGGGGTTTGAAGAACAGCTACGATCGCATCTTGCCAGTAGCTTTAGTGAGTTTGCCCAGGAGGTTACTCCTAGCCAAAATAATCGCTGGCAACTGTTGGGCTTTATGGTCAGACCAAGGGCGATCACGGTCTGTCTTATCCCCAAGGATGAAGCCTCCTATAATCAAATTCTCCAACTCCGCCGCCTCATTTACCAGAGTCCTGCTTTGGTGGGTCTGGGGGTCGAGCAGCAGTACCACTTTACGGCTCACATCACGCTAGGTTACTTTGGCGATGTTTCTGAAAAGAACCTGAGTAACCGTCAAAAACTTTACAATCATCTCGATCGACTCAGGAATCAATGGCTGGAAGCAGAACAGCCAGATTTACTAGTCCACCGGGGTGAATTACGCAAGTTTGACGATATGACGAATTATTACCGACAACCAGACTGGGGAGTCGTGGAATTTTAGAGGATCTGAAAAATAATTTGGCTACTGAAATTAGGTAAGGGGTGGTGAATACAGGCAAGGGGCTTAACCCCTTGTTCTACTGGCTCCGGGAGAAATTAAGTCCCAAGTTAAAATCGTTGATTTCGATCGTGCAGCGATCGATCAGGTTGCGATCGTCGGGGCTAAGAACTTGCCAAACCAAATACCTACCGCCTTGGGTGGTGGTAGCCAGAAAAAACTCTGGGGGAAAAGATGGAGACTTGAGAGTTTCGGTAGAACTTAATATCTTCCCTGCTTGGTCATAAACTGCTAAACGCAGGGCAACCCCACCACAACGGGGATCAAGAAATTTCACTGCTCCGGTAGCTCGTAAGATTGGTGGCACGGGAGTCAGGAAAATTACGGCGGTTATGGGGGGTTGCGATCGATAGCCCGCACGGGCTGTTAATTGGTAAATCAATGGTGATTTTGGCTGGAGGGTTAAAGGGAATTGGCTGAGGGTAATCCAGTCTGCCTGACCACCGGGGATTGTGGGAATTTCCTGCTGCATTCTCCCCAAACTCTGCACCGCCACATCTAAGGAAGTGGGGCGGAGTCGTTGATAAATAGTAACCCCAGAGCCGTTTTCTAGGGTAAATTTCCGAGACAGAGGACGAAAATCTGCTGCCAACGCCCATTTATCAATCTCCTTGGTAAATATTTCGTGAGTAATTCGAGCCACCCGGTGCTGCTCCACCGCAAACCGATATTCCATTACCTGTGGGACAACCACATACTGTGCCTTTAGCAGGCTTTCTAGGGGATAACTACTACTAGAATCAAAGGATTGGGGGCGAAGGAAATTGAGAATGGGGAGGCGATCGAACATCGTCGCCTCGGCATTGGCAAGAACCCCCCGGCTCAACAGATCCATTGCCGAAGAGGAAACCACATAAATTGGCTCTTTATTTGGGGCAATCTCTCGTAGATAGCGAACTAATTGCTGAATCTGTTCATAATCTTGGCGGACTTGGGGCGGATAATTAGCAGCAATTAATGATCTTAGAGGTAAATTGAATTTACCCAACCCAGTCAACATAAATAGAAAATTTACACCTAGATAAATTCCGGCAATTGTGGTAATTAACTTTCGCTTGTTGGAGAATTTGCGATTAATTGAGACAAATAAAAATACTAAACCCCAGATGATTATCGGTGTAATATGTAGAGTATATTGAAAACTATCATAGCGGAGAATAATTAATAAATTTACCAGAGAAATTATTCCCATAGTAGCAATAAATATTCCAGAGGAAAGATGTATACTTCGGCTGCTTATTCCCCAAGTAAAACCCGTAATGACTAACACCCAAGTTACGCCGCCATAGAAATTAAAATAGTGCCAAAAGATTTCGGGAAATGGCAAGCTCCAAGCAGCATAAAGGCTTCTAAAATCCGTAGTTAAAGCCCGGATTGTAAATTCCTGAGCAGGAACAATCAGGGTCAAGAAAGCGATCGACCCCAGTAGAATTAATTTCCCTCCCAACAGTAATAATTCCGGCATTAATCGCTTCTGACTAACAAAAATAGCGGCTATCCCTTGGACAATTAGCCCTGTAATAAATGCTAGATCAGCATAGGCAAAGTGACGGCGAAATAGCATTGCAAATCCAAGCAAAAATCCAATAATTACAATTTTACCTCCAGAGATTTGATTCAAAAGAGGTCTAAAAAGAGGTATGGCTCGATCGCCAGAGTTTTGGCTCAAAGATGATGCTGATACTACTAAAAAAATTGCCCCACTAATTGCTAGTAAGCCCCCCGCATCGGGATATCCCCGCAGTGTAGGCAGCCAAGTGGCAGGGACTAATAAACTGACAAAAGCTGTTAACCAAAAAGTAAATTGGGGATTGCTAGTGATGAGCAAACGAGGGGCGATCGCTCCCAGTACCAAGCTCAAGGGAAATAAATAAACAACCCCGACACTAAGAATAAAATTAACTCGACTATCTCCGAGAATTAGCAATAAAGGTAATAAAGGGATGACAAATAATTGGCTATGGTCTCTCCCTAAAGATTGCCAAATCCCCACCATAGCTTGAAAGGGAGATTGTCGCCAAGCATTTACTACTAACTGCACATTATTATGATAATAAACCGGAGCAAAATCTCCTGCATAAAAGGTTTTTTCACTATGGCTATAAATTAGGGCAACAATCATAGTAAATAAAAAAAGTAGCGTAAATAAACTCAGATTAGCTAATTGGCGATCGCTAGATTTCAACATAATTATTAATCATGCTTATTAACAGTGGGGCTTAATTATTACCCTTGAGCAGACTCTTGAAAAGAGTAAGATATTTGAGTATTCTATAGATACTAGAAGATTGTAGATTATTATTCAAATAATTTTTAGCTATGTGGCAGCAGATTAGTCAGCATCTTGGCGCAACTATTCAACAGCAATTGACTATCCTTGGGCAAAAATCCGTAGCGGGTGGTTGCATCAACCAAAACTATACCCTGCAAACAAATCTAGGTAACTATTTTGTGAAGCTCAACCAAGCCTCTCTTATCGAAATGTTTGTTGCAGAGGCTAAGGGCTTACTCCAAATGCAAGCCACTGGAACTATTAAAGTCCCTCGACCTATCTGTTATGGCACGGTTAACGATCGAGCTTACCTAGTTTTGGAGTATTTAGATCTATCAAAAAATAGTTCCCAAGATTGGAGTTTAATGGGAGAAAAACTAGCTGCAATGCACCGTTTTCCAGTAGCTAATTTACGGCTAGATCAACATCTAGATCAATATCTAGATCAACAATTAAATCAGCGATTAGATCAGCAATTAGATCAGGGTTTTGGCTGGGTGATGAATAATACGATCGGCTCCACTCCCCAAATCAATCCCTGGACAAAAAATTGGGCTAAATTCTTTGCTGAAGAACGTATTAGCTATCAAATGCAACTTGCCCAACGGCGGGGCGGTCAATTCCCAGCAATCTCGAAGGTAGTAGAAGCAGTGTATCAATCTTTGATCAATCATCAACCCCAACCTAGTCTTGTGCATGGCGATCTGTGGGGCGGAAATGCAGCAATTACCAAGGATGGAGAACCAGTAATTTTTGATCCGGCTACCTACGTAGGCGATCGAGAAGTAGACCTCGCCATGACCAAACTATTTGGCGGCTTTCCCAAGGAGTTTTATCAGGGATATCATCAGGCATTTCCCTTACCTCCGGGTTACGCACAGCGAGAAAATATTTATAATCTCTATCATATTCTCAATCACTTTAATCTTTTTGGTGGCGGCTATGCCCATCAAGCCAAGGAAATGATTAATGAAATTTTAGTTAATTAACGTCAATTCAACTTCGCCCAGTCAGCGATCGTGGTGATGGTTTTCGGAAAATGGATCAGAGGTATTTCTTATCCCAAAATCACGTTGATTTACTGTTGATTTACTGTTGATTTATGACTTTAATTAAATCTAGGGGC
>JAAUUE010000140.1 GCA_012031635.1 Coleofasciculaceae cyanobacterium SM2_1_6
AATAAGAAATTCCCCGCTTATACAACACATCAGCATCAAATTCTTGAACCTTGAGGGCAATAGTCAGGTCGCGATCGCCCTTGATAGTTGCCTTGATCAAAATACACCAAACCCCGATTGTAGTAAGCATTAAGGTTATCTGGTTGTAGTTCAATTACCTTGGTATAATCCGCCAAGGCTGAGGCATAATCCCCCACATCGTAGTAGGCATTCCCCCGATTGCCGAAGGCAGCAACATTTTGGGGATTGAGTTGAATAGATTGACTCAGAGCCTGAATTGCGGAGGGTTGATTACCCTGCTCTAGGTACTCAATCCCCTGCTCGTAGAAGTTTTGAGCAATATTTTTATTGTTGGATTCTTGATAGTGCCAAAATAAAAATCCCCCGATCGCCACCAGACAAAATCCCACACTCAGGAACGGGATGAGGTTCCGTCCCGACTTATTCTTGGGGGCAACTTCTGTGGATTGTTTTTCTGGGAACAGCTTGCGAATTGATAGAGCGGTATCAATTTCTTCCTCAGCAAGGGAGTCCAACCCTTCTGGTTCATCTAGTTCATCTAGTTCGTTGAATTCCTCTAGTTCTTCTAATTCTTCTATTTTCTCGGGGCTTTCTAGGACTTCTAGGGGTTCGGGTTCTAGAGTATGGCTCTGGTAGCGGTTAGTTTCCGGGTTATTTTCGGTGGGGACGATCGGCTCCACCATACTCAACATTTCCTGCAAGCGCTGCATCCCTTGGTCTTCTTCAACAGAATGTCCATTACTATTGTTGGATACCGCCGGATGACCGGGAAGAAATTCTTCGATGAGGTAGAAAACTTGATTTTCCAGAAAGAAATCCAAAACTAGAGGACTGCTATGAATTTCTGTCAATTTCTCTAGAGCCTCCGTTTTCGTATTCAGGAGAAATTGAATCCTAGAAAAAGTCCCGTTGGTTCGACTAGGCAGGCGAACCTGCCTCACTACACACACGGGGTAGTCAGGGTCTTGAGTATCAACAGCTAGGCATACGGGACCAGAAACCCCCATGCCCAAGACTTTAACGATCCGGTAGCGTTTATCTAGAATTTGGTTGATCATGTTAATTGATCATGGTAGACAGCTTTTGCCCATACACTTTTGCCGATCGAGATGGCAGACCCTGATTAGCAAAGCAAACACTTGATAGTAAAAATTTACTAGCAAATACCTAGCTTCAAATACTAGCAACTTGCATCATACTTAAGATTATGGCAACTTTTAGTACTAATTAGACAACTATCTAGACCGAATTCTCAAAATCATCGCTAATATTTAATTTTCTCCGATGATTAGTGGCTGCTAGTGTAGTAATCCCTCGTGCCTTTGGCATCGATCGCTTCCCCCAGACGATTGAGGGCATGAATATAGGCGGCATTCCGTAGAGAAGTCCCCATTTCTTGGGCGATCGACCAGATATGGTTAGCTTCGGCGGTCATTTTTGCTTTTAGCCGTTGGTTAACCTCTTCCAAAGTCCAGTATAAACCACTCCGATTCTGTACCCATTCAAAGTAACTCACGGTGACACCGCCCGCATTGATCAGAATATCGGGGAAAACCAAGATGCCTTTTTGCTCAAGGATGGCATCGGCGGCGGAGGTGATAGGCCCATTGGCAACTTCAAAAATGTACCGGGCTTGGATTTGGTTAGCGTTGGCGGCGGTAATTTGATTTTCCAACGCTGCCGGGATCAGAATATCGACATCCAAGGTGAGGAGATCGGCATTAGTAATCAACTCGTGTTCAACAATATTACAAACCGTGCCTTGGCAATAAATAGCCTGGATGCCCCGGCTGGAATTTTTGTACTGGCGAATGCTGGGAATATCTAATCCTTGCTTGGCATAGATGCCCCCTTGGGAATCACTTACTGCCACGACTTTGTAACCGACCTTGGCTAACAATTCAGCGATCGTGCCCCCGGCATTCCCAAAGCCCTGCACTGCGACGGTGGTTTCTTGGGGATGGCGATCGAGCTTGCCCATCATCTGTTCAATGATAAAAAAGGCTCCCATGGCAGTAGCAGTTTCCCGCCCCAAACTGCCGCCCATGGTCACGGGCTTCCCCGTCACCACCGCCGGACTAATCTGCCGCTTGATAATGCTGTACTGATCCATCATCCAGCCCATGATCATTTGGTTAGTGTACACATCGGGAGCCAAAATATCCACATTGGGACCAATAAAATCGGCGATCGCATCCACGTAGCCCCGGCTGAGTCGTTCTAGTTCCAACCGAGATAAATCCTTCGGGTTAACGGTGATCCCGCCTTTGCCACCACCGTAGGGCAGGTTCAGCACCGCACACTTAAAGGTCATCCAAAAAGCAAGGGATTGCACCTCATCTAAATTCACCCCCGGATGATAGCGAACTCCTCCTTTTGTTGGTCCTCTGGTGTCATCATAGCGGACTCGATAGCCCGGAAAAAACTTGAGAGAGCCGTCATCCATACGGACAGGGATCGATACACTTAAACTTGCCTTGGGATATTTCAAATGCTCGATCGCATCATCAGAAATATTTACAAATTTCAAGGCTTGAGCTAGGCGCTTGCTTGCATCGTCGAATAAAGATAAAACCATATATTTCCCCTTGTGCGTTTGTCCTATCTCTATTTTAATTCTGGGAAAACCGTATATTTTGTTACATTTTACTAAGGATATTTTGTTATCCGTAGAGCTACTTAGAGGATGTTGGAAAAGTTTCTAGTGGTGGAAACTGCAACTACAAGAACAAAGTCCAGATAATGGATGGACTAACTGAAATTCTAGAATTTTATTAACCTATATTAACCTAACGGAGGCGGGTTTTGCTCCCGTAGCTGCAACTCTAGTCGCCAAGGCTGAATAAAGGCGTACTCCATCAATATCCCCAAGAATTAGTCCGGGCTTACCTCCTCAATGTATCCTGCCGTCTAGCGCATTTTCTGGTAATCTGGATAGAGAAATCAGCAAGTTGAGAAGCGAGCATGGGAACTAAATACCAGAGAGTTTTACTAAAGTTGAGCGGTGAAGCTCTGATGGGCAGTTTGGGCTACGGCATTGATCCGGCGGTAGTAGAAGACATTGCTCAGGAAGTGGCGGCAGTGAGGGCGAGCGGAGTCCAGTTGGCGATCGTAGTGGGGGGTGGCAACATTTTCCGGGGGGTAAAAGCCTCCGCCCAAGGGATGGATCGGGCTACAGCAGACTACATTGGCATGATTGCCACGGTGATGAACGCCATGACCCTCCAGGATGCCTTGGAAAGGAGCGGCGTTCCTACGAGAGTCCAGAGTGCGATCGCTATGCAGGAACTAGCAGAACCCTACATCCGTCGTCGCGCTATCCGTCACCTCGAAAAGGGGAGAGTTGTGGTTTTTGGGGCAGGTTCGGGGAATCCATTTTTCACCACCGATACCACTGCGGCACTCCGGGCTGCGGAAATTGATGCAGAAGTGATCTTTAAGGCAACAAAAGTTGATGGGATTTATGATGCTGACCCCGCCACCAATCCCCAAGCCCATCGTTATCAAAGCATTACCTACAATCATGTTTTAACCCATGATCTGCGGGTGATGGACAGTACAGCGATCGCTCTCTGTAAAGAAAATAATATTCCCATTATGGTTTTTGATATTACTGTCCAAGGCAATATTCTCCGAGCTATTCAAGGAGAGTCAGTCGGCACAATTGTAGGAGGTTCCTGTGAAGTTATCTGAAGTTGAAAGTCAAATGCAAAAAACTATTGAAGCGACCCAAAAGTCTTTTAATAGTGTCCGCACCGGACGAGCCAATGCTAGTGTCCTCGATCGAATTGTGGTGGAATACTACGGTAGCCCCACCCCCCTCAAAGCTCTGGCAACCATTAACACCCCCGACTCCAGTACAATCATGATTCAGCCCTTCGATCGAGGCAGCTTGGGGTTGATCGAAAAAGCCATTTCCCAGTCCGATGTGGGCTTAACTCCCAACAATGACGGGCAGGTAATCCGGTTAAACGTGCCGCCCCTAACCGCCGATCGCCGTAAAGAGTTTGTGAAAACCGCCGGAAAACTAGCAGAAGAAGGACGCATTGCCATTCGGAATATCCGCCGGGATGCGATCGATTCCGTCAAAAAGCAAGAAAAATCTGGAGAACTTTCTGAAGATGAATCCAGAGACAATCAAGCCAGCATCCAAAAACTCACCGATAAATATGCCGGAAAAGTTGACAGTTTACTGGCAGAAAAAGAGAAGGATATTATGACAATCTAAACAGTGAGCAGTTATCAGTAAACAGTTAACAGTGAAGAGTCTTGATTTAGTCTTTCATAACTAATAACTAACTAGTTGCTATTTACTATCTACTAAATAACTGATAATTACTTACTATCCACTGATAACTGATAACTGATAACTGTTCACTGATTATGGTTGATTGCATTATTGTTGGGGCTGGTGTGGCGGGAGCTAGTGCAGCCTATCATGTGGCGAAGGCGGGGCATCAGGTTTTGGTGCTAGAAAAAATGGGCTTTCCTCGCTACAAGCCTTGCCAGTGGGGCGGTATCTCCGGCGATCGCTCCTTGGTTTGATTTTGATTTTAGTCCGGCGATTTCCCGTAAAGTTGAGCAAATCTGTCTAACTTGGCAGATGGGCGACCCGATTAATCTCACTCTCAAGGCTCCAGAACCGATGTGGATGGTCGATCGAGCCGTCTTTGATGAATTTTTGATCCAGCAAGCTCAAAGCCAAGGGGCAGAATTTCACCCCCAGACCACCGTGACAGGGATTCAACGTCAGGGTAATCAATGGCAAGTAACTACTAACAATGGCAACTTTACTGCCCCCTACCTTGTGGCAGCAGACGGAGCTAACGGGACTACCAGTAGGTTTCTGAAATTCAAAGAAAAGAAAACTCGCCGGAGTATTGCCCTCGAAATAGAACTGCCACCGGGGTCAGAAGTTGATGGGAAGACCTACTTTGACTTTGGCGGAGTAAAAAATGGCTATATCTGGAATTTCCCTAAGGCGAATGGTCGATCGCTCGGCATCACCACTTTCCGGGGTAATGATCCCAAGGATTTGGCAACCTATCTCACTGCCTACGCCGAAAAATTTGGCTTGCCAGTCCAACCGGGGCAGGTGCATGAGTTTGTGAGTTGTATCTGGGATGGCAACCAGAATTTGCACACCGAGGGAGCTTTAGTCATCGGCGAAGCGGCAGGATTAGTTGATCCCCTAATCGGGGAAGGCATTAGACCGGGGGTTCTCAGTGGAGTACGGGCGGCGGCGGCGATCGGTGCTGCTTTGGGCGGGGACAGTCAAGCCCTAGCAAAATATACCCAAACCATTCAACAGGAACTAGGCACAGACATGGCTCTGGGGCAGAAATTGGCGGGTTTATTTTACCAGTTTCCGCAAATTGCCTACAAAGCCGGGTTAAAAAGACCAGCGATCGCCCAAGTCATGAGTATGCTCCTCTGTGGCGAAATCACCTACACGGGAATTTTTGATATTGCCATGCAAAGGCTCAAGGGCAGTATGTTTGGGCAGTAGAAAGTAGAAAGTAGAAAGTAAAAAGTAAGTGAAAAGCCAGTTTTACCTTTTACCTTTTACCTTGTTACTTGTCATAGGGCTGCCCATCTGCTGCTGGGGGTGTGGCTTTGCCGCCGAATCCAGCGAGGACAATGATGGTGAGAAGGTAGGGGATGGCTTGATATAGTTGGGAGGGGATGGCATTTAGCCAAGAATCTGCTGCCGCCGTGGAAGTGGCACTGGCGGTGCGAATCTGGATGGCGGTGCCGATTCCAAACAACAGGGAAGCACCGAAGGCTCCGAAGGGAGTCCACCGCCCAAAAATCATGGCTGCAAGGGCAATGAAACCCCGTCCGGCACTCATTCTTAGGGTAAAGGTTCCCACCTGCTCTAGGGTTAGCCAAACTCCGGCAAGCCCAGCGATCGCTCCCCCCACGATCGTACTGATATACCGGATTTGATAAACATTAATCCCCACGGTATCGGCGGCTCTGGGATGTTCCCCCACGGCTCTAGCCCTCAATCCCCAAGGGGTGTAGAAAAGTAGGTAGTGAATAAATACCGTTAAAAATAACATGGCATAGACGATCGGCTGGTGGCTGAAAAATAGCTGCCCCAAAATGGGGATTTGGCTCAAGAGAGGGATGGGCAGGAGGGGAAAAGTCCCCGGGGAAGTGGGTGCGCCAGTTGTCATCCAACGCTGAAAGACCCAGCCCGTAATTCCCCAAGCGAGGATATTAATCACCGTGCCGCTAATGATTTGATCGGCTTTGAAGTGAATGGAAATGATGCCGTGGAACCAGCCAATGGTCGCCCCTGTCAACAGACCAGCAATTAAGCCCAATAGCAAGCTCAAAATAGCTGCCGGGAGAGCTTCCGGGGAGCCGATCGCCGGATTTCCTGCCATGGCTAACAAGGGGACATTCACATACATCGCCACTAACTGCGCCATCATCGCACTGGTGAGCATCATGCCCTCAATGGCAATATTCACTACGCCCGCCCGTTCTGACATAATCCCGGCGTAGGCTCCGAGGGCAATGGGGGTCGCAGTAATCAAAGCAAGGCGGGCAAGACCAACGATCGTCTCTAAATCCATAAGGTAATTGGGGTGAGAAATCTTTGATAAATTGTAAACTAGATTTTGCGGATGAGATTTGCGGATGAGATTGATTTGCAGACTAGATTGTAGCAACAGAACAATGGGAGTTTTTTAGGAGCATGGCTTATAGCAATTTCACCCTCAGCAAAGTTAAAACTAATTTTGGTATCCAAACACAGGAAACTGAAGACTTGTTTGCCGCAGTCCAGCCAATTCTCCCCAGTGAGCTGCTTGAGTCAATCTTGAAAGAACAACAACCTTTAGCAGTTGCCATTAATACAGAAAAAGCAAGGTCAGAGTTAGTAATCATGCCGATTCTGATGGAAATTCGTCGTCTCCTGAGCTACCAAATTTCCATATTTTCTGGCAGTAGCTTTGAAGTTGATCCCTCGCAAGGCTTAGACGGACGCTGTGATTTTATCCTGAGTCGATCGCCTGAGCAGTATTATATTGCTAGCCCTGTGGTGGCGATCGTGGAAGCAAAAACGAAAGTATTCCGGGAGGCTTGGGACAATGTATTGCGACGATGGTTGCTACGCAAATATTTAATGAACGAGAGGGTAATTCTGTAGATAAAATCTATGGAGTCGTGACTACGGGGACAGATTGGAAGTTTTTAAGGTTGGTAGAGAAAACTGCTTTTATTGATGTGAATAGTTACTATATTAAAGAAATCGACAAAATTTTAGGGATTCTAATTGCCATGATCTCGAATTAACTCTTGAACTAAATTATGGAACAAACTAGCTTAAATTTGGTGGCGATCGCCATCTTTAGTATGGTAATTGGGGTGCTAGTCCTGCCTTTGTTAGACATTTCTCCGGCAGTTCCGGCGATCGTGACCATTAGCATTCTAGGGGCAGTGACCTTTGATAGTTTCCAACTCCAAGGCAAAGGGGGGACGATCGCCCTCGATTGGTTTGCGGGGTTTAGCGACCGCCATCGCCAGCGAGTTCTGCACCACGAGGCGGGGCATTTTTTAGTGGCTTATTTATTAGAAATTCCCATCACTGGCTATACGCTCACGGCGTGGGCAGCAATGCGGGCTAAGCAGCCGGGGTTTGGTGGTGTTACTTTTGAGACCGAGGTTTTGAACCGGGAATTAAGCCAAGATAGTAGACAGATTCCCTTGGTGGTCGATCGATTCTGTAGTGTCTGGATGGCGGGAGTTGCCGCCGAGAAATTGGTCTACGGAGATGTGGAAGGCGGGACAGACGATCGCACGCAAATTTTTACCACTCTCACAGCCCTGAGTTGCTCGATCGCAGACGCAAAACTCAAGGAAAATTTTGCCCTCCTCCAAGCAACTAACCTGATCAAAACTAACTGGGATGCCTACAATCAGCTAGTCCTTGCCATGGAAGAACGCAAATCTGTAGCTGAATGCTATCAACTTCTCCAAAATCACCAGCCCAAACCTGAGTAAATCTGGAGATGCAGTCGATCGCTGCTCAAGCTAGATGATGCTTTAAGCGTTGATGCTGACTAGACAACTAAAGTCGTTACTACCAGAACTTAATCTTAAACAAGGGTGACTTTGCCTTGATCTAGGTCGTAGCGTCCGCCGACAATTTTTAGCTCTCCTGCTGCCACTGCTGCCTTGATCACTGAGGAAAGTTCAAGCAGCCGCTCGATCTGGTATTGGATATTGGCAACTACGGCATTTTCTAATAAATCCCCGGCTTGTCCCCGGGCTCTCTCCACGGCGGGGGCGATCGCTGCTACGAGGGTGGGAATTTTTCCTTCTAGCTCGCCGCCGTCCACGGCTGCCGTCACTGCTCCGCACCGTTCATGCCCCAACACCATGAGTAAGGGCGTGTGTAAATGAGCCACGGCATACTCAATGCTGCCAATCACCTCTGGAGTCGCAATATTTCCGGCAATCCGGATATCAAATAAATCTCCCAAGCCTTCATCAAAAACAATTTCCCCGGAAACACGGGAATCGGCACAACTCAGAATTGTAGCGTAGGGATGTTGAGCCTGCGCTAGACTTTTGATCCGTTTGAGGGATTGATGGGGGTGGTTGGCTTTGCTAGAGACAAAGCGGAGATTCCCCGCTAGGAGGCGATCAAGGGCTGTCTCAGGGCAAGGTCTTTGTTGAGAAGCAGCACTGCTACAGTCTTGATTTCCTGCCAGTAGTCGATCGAGAGCCGTCTCAGGGGCAACTCTTTTATTCACAGTAGAGGTATCAGCAAAGGCTGGGGCAGCAGTATTTGTCATCAAGCCCAAGCCGCCAATTCCCAGCACTTTGAAGAGGTCACGACGACCTAAAAAGCCATTGATCATTGCCATGGTTTTATACTTTATTTTATGTTCAGTTTTATACTTACAATTTACTTACAATTTACAGTAAACCTGCTGATTCATAGAGACGGCGTAAAATAGCCAGTAGTTGAGAACCGTAATCTAGGTCTGCCGACCAGCGCCCACCGAGTTGGGCAACCTTGGGGGCAACACCCCGCGTGACAAAGCGAAATCTGGGGTCTACGGCTTCTTGAACAAGGGGTTCCAGACTGGCGTAGGCTTTCAGGTGTTGGACTTGCGCCCGGACTCCGAGGCGTTGGCTGTCAAAACTCGCTAGCTCCGTCCCATTATTGCCCAGATGTCCAAAATTATTAGAATTTATCGATAAATCTCCTCCAAACCGGAGGTAATTAGTTTCTAGGCACATCTGCACAAAGGCAAGATCATAATTTACGCCTTCGGTATTGCTTTCCTCAATATAAAACTTGAGCAGATCCGGAAATTGACTTAGGGCCTCGGGGTTCTGGGTTTTCAGGAACATCATCATCTGCACTTCTGAAGTTTGTCCCCGACTCATGATCTTTTCCATCTGCTCTGTACTTACTGCCAGATTCGATCGCAGAGCCACGGTCTGATTATTACTATCCCAGCTAACGGCAATGTGGAGATCCCGGAGTTCGATCGCCTTAATATACACCACACCCTGACGTTGGACTCGGCGCAGTGAGGAGGTTTGGGAGGTATCAATTCCTAAGCGATCGACCAAATCCACTGGCACATAGGCGTTGTTGTTAATGGCAAGCCCTTTTTCGCCGTACACTTGATTGTTGATACTAATAGATACAGGCGTGTCGGCGGTTACTTCGGCGAGGGTAGAATTTTCGGGCATCGAAACCTTCCGGCTCCAAGAAGCCAACCCATCGGCAATCCCTAGGGCAATATCCCGGCGACGATTCTGTAACAAAGCCCGGTCATCGGGATTAGAAAGGAAACAAACTTCAATCAACAGAGAGGGAATCACGGTATCCCGGCAAAAAGCTAAACGTCCCGTGCCAATGCTGGTATCAGGCTTGGGACCGAGGTTGGGCAGTTGGGGGAGGCGGCGCAGCAGAGCCAAAAGTAGAAGATCGGCGTGGGCTTTGCGATCGAGATTATTAGCAATATAGTAGGCAGTGGCTCCCCGGCTATTCAAGTTGGGGCTGGCGTTGGCATGGAGTTCGAGGGCGATGTCCTCTGGTTGGGATTTCCCATTAATCCAGCGCAGGGTGTCTTCTAGGCTCAATTCATCGGGGACGGAGAGGACTTGAAACCCCCTCGATCGCAGTTCTTGGACTACCTGATCCCGCAGCAACATCATTTCCTGTGCTTCGGTGGTTCCTGCCGCAATAACTCCCGGATCACCCCCGGCAAATGACCAGACCCCATGACCTGCTGAAATGAAAATCCTTCCCATGTATTTCTCCTTGTTATGGATTCGTTGTGGGTTTCGCTGAAGTTTCGATTCGCCCAAGAAATATGCCAGATCATACCACACGGTCATCGTTCTCAAGACTCCATCTTCTAATCAGATATAGCATTCCTAAATGATTTCACCCGCCTGCGGCGGGTGAAATCACCTACCAGAAGCAATCTAATTTAGAAAATGATTTAGTAGGATCGCTACATCTAGATAACCCGTCCCTAAAATTATCCAAAAATTACTGCCAAATTATTAAGAAATTACTAAGAAAATTATTGAGAGGGCAACTAGAAAA
>JAAUUE010000141.1 GCA_012031635.1 Coleofasciculaceae cyanobacterium SM2_1_6
GGACAATTAAATAACAAGCCTCTGGACGGACAAAATGCTTTAGGAAAAAAGCGGCGGATTTGTGCATTAAATCGTAGGCATTAAACTGGAAAGGGAGTAATCGCTTCAAGGTCATAATTAACCCCAAAGAAACATTTGCCACAATCTTGATGGGGATTAATAAATAGTTTCTTGTCCAGCTTTGTAAATCCCGAATCATGTAGATTTTTGATAAAGGATCTACGGGAATTGCTCGATCGAGATAGAGGGTATCCCAGATAGTTGGATTGGCTCGATCGCGGGGTTGGAGTTGATACAAGTCTTGAGATTTGTTCAAGTTTTTATTTGGGTTTACATTGGGATTTACAAAGGGACTAGTCACTATTTAATTTCCTCCAGTTGCATCAGGTATAAACGGGCGGTTACTTTGGCAGTTCTGACAATGCGATCGGCGATGGCTGGGGTCATCCATTCTGCATTGAGAATAGCATTTAATTTGCCAATATGGGCTTCATCATTGGCTCCGTGATACGCCATGAAAGAAACCTGTTCCGTAGTTAATCCCAGACAAGATTTAATTTGCTCTGCCCATTTCGCTGCTAGATTATTACCTAAACCTTCAATAATGAACATACTGCCGACTAAATCCACCGGATTTTCCTTGGATGCTTGATGGAAAATAAAAGCTGATAGAGCTTCGGAACCAATATTTTTTTCTGCATTAACAATATCTGCCAAATTGCCGCCCACCGCTACATAATTTCGCTCTAACATTTGATAATCTCGGTGTTCATCTTGGGCATGACCGATGAAGGTCGATCGCAACCGAAAATCAATCATATTAGAAGCAGCGCGGGCAATCCATCTCGCACCTTCCACCACTTGGGGGCGGAGATTTCTGAGTAGAGCTTGGTAATCTTCTAGGGTGAATTCTTGACGATTTAATCGATAAATAATTGGCACATTTTGCAGTTTGCGCTCAAACTCTAACCAGACTAAAGCTAATTTTCTGAGCAGGTCAGCGGAGGTAGTTTCAGAGTTATTACTAGAGGGAAGATTTGAGGAATTGACTAACGGACGATCGAGGGATTCTAGACTATTTTGATCTGCTGGAGAATTAGAATTAACTGTATCTAAAACAGACTGAGATGAGACAAGATTTGAGGATTGCATAGGGGAATTACCAACTACAGTTAACATCATATAGGCGGTGGTGAATCTGCCACTTTCAGGGACAAAACAAAATATTTTCTGTCCGGGTTGGAGTTTGCCAGAATTAAAGATTTCTTCTAGCATTAAATAAATAGAAGCACAACCAGTATTACCTCGTGTATAGAGATTTGTAAACCACTTTTCTTCAGGAATCATACAATCGGCTTTGGTAAGCAACTCGACAATTTGTCCCCGGAAAAAGTGGGAAGAATAATGACACAAGAGCCAGTCAATTTCTTGGGGTTGAACTCTGCCCATATCAATTAATCTTAGCCAACCTTCTACGCCTAGCTTGATCACATTATCTAAAAGGCGAATATTTTGCCGGAGATTCATCGCTCCAGATTCAGCAGCAGTGACATAATCTGGATAATCTAACCAGCTTTTGGTTGCCTCTTCTTCTGGGGTGCCAGCGTACATACATACAGGATAGGCATTGGCATGGGAAACTGATTCAATCCAGTCTACTTTGAGGCTAATTCCTTGAGGATTGGGATGATTTTGTACCAAGAAAGCTCCCGCACCATCGGAAAGCATCCACCGCAAAAATTCCGTATCAAAAGACAATTGTTTTCCAGCTTTAATGTTAGTTTCTGCCTCAAATTTACTACTCTTAAACAAGCGAGAGGCAAATTCAGAAGCTACTATAATAGCATTCCTTCTTTTTCCTAATTCAATCTGGGAAACTGCATAATTCAAAGCCGTTACTCCGGCACAACAAACTCCATAGTTAGAGCTAGTTTCTAAGGGCGGAAATTCTGGCAGTTCTCCGTGTACCATGCTGGCAAAACCGGGAATTAGTAAGTCTCCCCAACTGGTGGCACAGGCAAGTAAATCTAAATTTTTGGGGTTAATTCCTGTTTGCCTCAACACATCTCGAATTGCCAAAGCTGCCATCTGACTATTCAGATATTTAGTATTTTGTTGCTCATCGATCGCATAGTAGCGTTGTTGAATGCCGTTACTTTTGAGAATGCGTTGTTTAGCCTTGGAGGATCGATCGTTAATCTTCCCCAGATAATCTTCCATGCGATCGTTACTAATCGGCTCACCGGGAAGAAATTTACCAATGCCATTAATATAAACTTGGTGCATAGTTTTCGAGTGAAAAAAGAGTTGAGGTGTAATAGTCGATCGAGAAGTTTATCAATCAGTTCAATCAGTTAACTTTGTGCCAGTTAATTAATTGTCTATCTTTAACCTAATGATTAGTAACAGAGATAAACGACCCAGAGCAATTAACTCTATACTCAATCTAGCTGTCTAACTTAGGAGAACTACCATAACCCTGTGCCACTTATTAAACTGGTTGATTATTTCTTGATAAGATAACTAATAAATTTAGGATCATTTAATTAGATTAATTAGATTAATTAGTTTAGTTATATTAATTAGATTAATTAGTTTAGTTAGTTTAGTTAGTTTAGTTAGTTTAGTTAGTATGAAAAACCCTGACAAAGTAGGAATATGAGAGTCCTAAATGATTTCACCTACCTTCGGCGGGTGAAATCATTTACCAGAAACAATCTAATCTAAACAAATGATTTAGGATTGCTATATATTGAGACTGAAATAATATTGAGACAATATTAGGTTTTTCCTTGCTCTATCTAACCTGTTTATTGAATAATTATTATAACTATGAATGAAAATATTACTCTCCGAAAAGGATTAGAAAAATATTATGCTAGCAATCCTAACTTCACCCAAAATGCTGATATTTGGGTAGGGAATTTTCGTGTGCCTTGGGAAGATTTACAACGTCATGATGTTATGCATGTGATCACGGGTTACAGCACTAGTTTAGACCAAGAATTAAAGCTCATTGGATTTCTCTTAACTGCCTTAACTTGGCGGCGACCTTGGTATTATTATGCCCAAAGTTTTGTGGTATTTCTGGAATTACTCTGGAAATCTCTCTGGGGGAAATCTTTTGGGATTACTTACTATCCACCGTTGCAGGTTTGTACTTATTATTGGCGGGGAGTTAAGCAGGGATTAACAGTGAAGAAAAAAATCAATGCTTATCTTGATCCCCAAACAGTGATCGATCGACCCATAGCCGAACTTAGAAATGAGTATGGAATTGCTAGTGCAGGAGCGTGGGATTAGCTAGAGAAAGAGCTAAAATTGAAAAATGGTAAATTCATCTTCAAATCCAGAAACTCTGGTGACAAATTCCCCACCGCCGGAGAATGATTGGCGGCTTTTTTTGCGGCTGGTTCCCTACGCCAAGCGCAGTCAGGGGATATTCTTGATCTCGATCGCCCTTTTGATTCCCCTGTCGATTTCTGGGGCAGTGCAGCCTTTGCTAATTGGCGAGGCTATTTCTCTGATTCGCCGGGAAGAGCAGATTTGGCAGTTTCTCCAAGGACGGGCTTTGGGGGATGCGCTAAATATTTTGGTGATCCTGCTAATGGTGACGATCGTGATCCGGCTGGGATTGGTGGCAGTGCAGGGCTACTTTGTCCAGAAAGTCGGGCAGAAAATGACGGCGGATATCCGGGAAGATTTATTTAATCACGTCACTGCCCTATCCATGAGCTTTTTCGATCGGACTCCCGTGGGACGGTTAATTACCCGTTTAACCAGTGATGTGGAAGCCTTGGGAGATGTCTTTTCTACCGGAGCGATCGGCATTGTCGGGGATGTGTTATCGATTATTGTGGTTGCCATCACCATGTTTCTACTCCAGTGGCAGTTGGCTTTAATGTTAACTTTAATGCTGATCCCAATTACGATTTTAATTATTTATTTTCAGCAACAATACCGGAAAGCAAATTATAAAGCCCGAGATGAATTAGCAGTGTTAAATTCCATGTTACAGGAGAATATTCTGGGGATTAATGTGGTGCAGTTATTTCGCCGGGAACAGTTTAATGCCGAATTATTTAGAAGCACTAATCAAAAATATATTAAAGAAGTCGATCGCACTATTTTTTACGATTCAGCAGTGTCGGCAACTTTGGAATGGGTTGCCCTAGTGGCGATCGCCGCAGTGCTGTGGGTAGGAGGAGTCTTAATTCTCCAAGATAGCTTGAGTTTGGGGGTGCTTTCTGCCTTTATTCTCTACGCCCAAAGATTATTTGATCCCCTGCGGAGATTTGCCGAAAAATTCACCATGTTGCAAGCCGGGTTCACGGCGGTAGAGCGAATTAGCAACCTGATGAATGAACCCATTAGCATTCGCGATCGACAGGTTTATCCTAGTAATTATCAATTCCCCATTACCAAGGGAGAAATTCGCTTTGAACACGTTTATTTTGCCTACAAAAATGATGAGTATGTCCTCAAAGATTTAGACTTTACAATTAAATCTGGCGAGAAAGTTGCCCTCGTGGGTCCCACGGGAGCTGGAAAGAGTTCAATTATTAGATTGCTCTGTCGTTTGTACGAACCAACTAAGGGCAGAATCCTCTTAGATGGAGTAGATATTCGAGATCTACCCCAACAGGAATTACGCCGTTACTTGGGGATTATTTTACAGGATGGATTCCTCTTTGCCGGGGATGTGAAAGGTAATATTACTCTGGGGGAAACCTATACCCAGTCAGAGATTGAAACGGCAGCAAAGGTTACTAATGTCCATGATTTTATTCAACAACTGCCCCAAGGTTATGATACCCAACTCCGGGAACGGGGGACGAATTTATCTGGGGGCGAAAAACAATTATTAGCCTTTGCCAGAGCCGCCATTCGGGATCCGCAAATTCTCGTCCTCGATGAAGCCACCGCCAGCCTCGATGTTGCCACAGAAGCCCTAGTCCAAGAAGCTCTCGATCGCCTCCTCGTCAACCGCACCGCCATCATCATTGCCCACCGCCTATCTACTATTCGGAATGTCGATCGTATCTTAGTGATCAAACGAGGACAATTGCTAGAATCCGGCAGCCATGAAGAACTTCTAGAGCAGGATGGGTTGTATGCTAGTTTGTACAAATTACAAAAATTCGACACAGCAAATTTGTACTAAGCCGAAGTATTAGACCAGCCAACATGTACTGAGCTGAGCCGGAGTATTAAATACAGCAAATTCAGGTATGGAAAATCAGGAAACCAGCGTCTGGGCAAGTAGCCTCCTCCAACAGTTATTAGACCGAGAATCCCTTGATATTCAGCAAGCTCAAGCCCTGATGGGGGGATGGCTCCGGGAAGAAATTCCCCCCGTGTTGTCCGGGGCGATCTTGGCTGCTATTCAAGCTAAAGGAGTGTCGGCACCAGAGTTGGCGGGCATGGGGCAGGCGTTGTTGGCAAATGCCCAGAGTGTGACTCCGGCGGTCACTGAGCCTTGCCGAAGTGCGGACTTTCCCCACCTGATTGATACCTGCGGGACTGGGGGTGATGGAGCTTCGACCTTCAATATTTCTACAGCAGTGGCGTTTGTGGCGGCGGCGGCGGGGGTGAAGGTTGCCAAGCACGGGAATCGATCGGCCTCTAGTAAAGTTGGTTCGGCGGATGTGTTGGAAGCCGTGGGGATCAATCTAGCGGCTCCGGCAGAAAAAGTCCAAGGAGCCTTAGCGGAGGTGGGGATCACCTTCCTGTTTGCCCCCGGTTGGCATCCAGCCATGAAAGCCGTGGCTCCCCTGCGGCGGACTCTGAAGGTGCGGACGGTGTTTAATCTTTTGGGACCTTTAGTCAATCCTCTCCGTCCCACGGGGCAGGTAATGGGGGTATTTGATGCTAAGTTGCTAGAAACTATTGCCACGGCTCTCCAGACCCTAGGGAGCAAAAGGGCGATCGTCCTCCACAGCCGGGAGCGCATGGATGAAGCCGGATTAGCAGATCTTACGGATCTTGCCGTCCTCTCCCAAGGCAAAGTTACGCTCACAACCCTCAATCCCCAAGAATTAGGGATTACCCCTGCGCCCCTAGAGGCTCTCCGGGGTGGCGAAGTTGCGGATAATCATGCCATTCTCCAAGCTGTCCTCCAAGGCAAGGCGACCCCAGCCCAGCAGGATGTGGTGGCTCTCAACACGGCTCTGGCTCTGGTGGTAGGGGAAGTAGTAACAGATTATGCCGCCGGATTAGCCTTGGCACAGGAAGTAATAGCTAGCGGGGCCGGCTGGGCAAAAGTAGAAGAATTGGCTAAGTATCTAGCGTGAGTTGTGTTGCAGGAATTTCTGGCAAGTCTGGGAGCAACGTCTTCACAGTGAGCCTGTCGCCCAACGGTTTCGGTGATCATTTGGTTGATTCGGGTTTTGATTCGGGTTCTGGGGTGAGGTCAAGATTGCGATAGATTTGCTCAATGGGGAAACTTAAGTTGATACTTTTGAGTTCGATCGTATCCCCTGCTTGGTAGTTAATAATTAACCAGTCCCCTGCGGCGTTTTTATGATACAAATCCATCTCGATGCTGGTAGAACTAACTAATAAGTAGTCTTGTAAGTTGGGATTTTTGCGGTACAGTCTAAATTTGCTACTTCTGCGGTCACTGAGCCTTGCCGAAGTGTCGTAGGCTTCAGTGCTAGGAGATAGAACTTCAACGATGAGGCAGGGATAGGTGATGTATTGGGGGGTGATTTTATCTCGATCGTCGCAGGTGACGCTGACATCAGGGTAGGTGTAGTTATTTGTACCAACAATATTAACCCTTAAATCTGAGTTACCCGTAATGCAACTCCTCGCATCTAAGTGGTTATTTCATGTTTTTCTAGTTGTTTTTCTTCCCAGACAAAGTATTCTGCTGGGGTCATGGTTGGGAAGTTTTCTTTAGATGCAATCATGGGCGATCATTCCTTCGCTGGTTTTAATGACATTTTAACAATTTAGACAAAATCATTGGTTTTCTGCACCCCATACATCTTTGCGAATACTGTCTAAGGTGACATTTTTGTCTTCCCAAATTCCCGCTAGGGCGAAAAAGTCTTGATTTTGCTCAAAAGATGTTTCAGGTTGTTTTTCTTGTTGTTGATGGAGTTGCGAATTTTCCAAAGGGAAAGCTACGCCAACAAGAGATCTTGATATTAATTGTCCCGGAGATAAAACACTAGGCTGGGAATGCGTTAAAGTGACTAATGTAATACTTTGATCAAATTTAAGAAATGGTAAAGAACACTGCTGCGGCTTTAGTGAAAGAATTGAGTTTAGGGATTTCAGCATCGCTACCAGTTGAGACACCTTGGACGATCGAAGATAGCGAAAATTTGTATCGAATTCAGGGCTGGGGCGAACCCTACTTTTCCATTAATACTGCTGGAAATATCACCGTTTCTCCCAAGGGCGATCGAGGTGCTTCCCTAGATTTGCACGAGCTGGTAGAATCCCTCCGCCTCCGCAACATGCAACTGCCTTTATTAATTAGATTCTCCGATATCCTTGAAGACCGGATCGAGCTACTCAATGCTTCTTTTTCAAGGGCCATTTCTCGCTATAACTACCAAGGCAACTATCGGGGCGTATTCCCGGTGAAGTGTAACCAGCATCGGCATTTGGTGGAAGATTTGGTACGGTTTGGCAAGCCCTACCAGTTTGGTCTAGAGGCTGGTTCTAAGCCAGAATTAATGATCGCCCTTGCGCTTCTGGATACACCGGGATCCCTGTTGATCTGTAATGGCTACAAAGACAAGGAATACATCGAAACGGCTCTCCTTGCCCAGAAAATTGGTCAGCAGGTGATTATTGTCTTGGAACAGATCGAAGAAGTGGCAGTGGTGATTGAAGTCAGCCGCAAACTGAAGATTAAACCCGTGGTGGGAGTCCGGGCAAAACTGAGTGCTAAGGGCATTGGGCGCTGGGGAGAGTCTTCCGGCGATCGAGCCAAGTTTGGCTTAACAATTCCTGAAATTCTCAGCACCGTCGAGCAGCTATCCCAAGCAGGAATGCTGGATTCTTTGCAACTCCTGCATTTTCACATCGGTTCCCAAATTTCTTCTATCAATGTGGTCAAGGAAGCCATCCGGGAAGCCGGGAAAATCTACGTGGGCTTGGCAGACCTAGGAGCGAAGATGCAATACCTCGACGTGGGGGGCGGCTTAGGGGTAGATTATGACGGCTCGAAAACTAATTTTCATGCCTCAACCAACTACACCCTGCAAAACTACGCCAATGATGTGGTTGCCGAAGTGAAGGATGCCTGCACCGAAAAGGGACTGCCTGTACCTACCCTAATCAGTGAAAGCGGACGGGCGATCGCCTCCCATCAATCGGTGTTGATTTTTGATGTCCTCAGTACCAGCAATGTCCCCCAAAGTCATGAAGCCGAACCCGTGGCAGAAACGGAACACCTGACCCTGCGGAACCTGTGGGAAGCCTACCAATCCATCACCCCAGAGAACTATCAAGAAGTTTTCCACGATGCTAACCAATTCAAGGAAGATGCCACCAATCGCTTTACCTTGGGGTACTTAACCCTGACAGAACGAGCCAAGGCAGAGCGAATCTTTTGGGCCTGCTGCCAGAAAATTTTGGCGATCGCCCGCACCAAAGATTACGTGCCGGATGATCTAGAAGATTTAGAAAAAATCTTGCCTCCATCTACTATATAAATCTGTCAGTATTCCAATCTGTGCCGGATTCCTGGGCGATCGATCAGCTATTCCCGATCATGCCCATCCATCGCCTTGATGAAGAACCCACGGAACGAGCCATTTTAGCGGATTTAACGTGTGATAGTGATGGCAAAATCAATCAATTCATTGACCTCCGGGATGTGAAATCTGTCTTGGAGCTACATCCCCTCAAGGAAGTGGGGGCAACCACCCATCAACCCTACTACCTAGGGCTATTCCTCGCCGGGGCTTATCAAGAAATTATGGGCAATCTCCACAACCTCTTTGGAGATACAAATATTGTCCATATCCAACTCACCCCCAAGGGCTACAAAATTGAACAGGTGGTGAAGGGAGACACGATTACCGAAGTCTTGGGATATATGCAGTACAATGCGGACAACCTTACAGAAAGTATCCGCCGCCGTGCCGAGCAAGCCCTAGGCGAAAACCGGATCACCCTAGAAGAATCCCAACTCCTCCAAGAAAACTACCAACGTAGTCTCGGCAGTTACACCTATCTCAGTTCCTAAGTTAGGGCAACTTAACCGAGTTAATTAGGAGATAAGACAATGGAACCGGAATACGATCTATCAAAAATGAAAAAAAGACCAAATCCTTTTCTCAACAGTTAAAAAAACAGGTGACTATTTCTCTCGGAATTGATGTGATTGAATATTTTGAAACAATGGCTCAAGAAGAGGGTTTATCTTCTCAGGAATTAATTAATTTTTATCTCTGAATTAACTTCCTATAAATTAGATAGATTTCTATTTAAATTCCTATGGCAAAATCTTCCCCGATCGGCGTGTAGTTTATTCAGAATTTGGTAATGCCCCAGCTCCCGAAGAAGTTACGCCTCTGGATATCCCTCCCCAACAGCAGCAGGTGAGAATCCAAGCCAGTCGATCGGGCCGCAAGGGCAAAACGGTGACGACCGTCACTGGGCTACAACTTAGTCCCGATAGTCTCAACGCCCTCCTGAAGCAGCTCAAGAACCAGTGCGGAAGTGGTGGCACCATCAAGGATAATACCCTCGAAATTCAAGGCGATCAGAGCCAGAAACTCCTGCAAATTATGACTACTCTGGGTTACAAAGCCAAAATTAGCGGCGGCAAATAACTTCGATAACTAAGACTATGGTTAAGCTGCCATGTCTTGCTCAATAGCTTGGCATTGGAATACAGTGGTGACTTGTTCTACGCCTTTGAGGGTGACGGCGTGTTGGGTGATGGAGTAGCCCTGTTGTTCTAACAAAGGGGCGATCGCATCCTCTTTGTAAACAGGTTCGGTAATCCAGATTTCTCCAGAATTTGCCAGACCCTGCACCCGGGCGGCAATATTCACGTTCTGCCCAAAATAATCCAGACGCTCATCCAAATTAACCACCAATACTCCCCCGGTGTGTAAGCCAATTTTGATCCCTAAATTTAAGTGTGGGTCTAGGCGATGGTTAAATTTAGCGATCCCCGACCTCATGGCGATCGCTGCCCGGATTCCTTCCCTGGGTGTGGGAAAGGTCGCCATAATCGCATCCCCAATGGTTTTAATAATCGCCCCGCCTTCCTGCTGCACCGCCCTAGTCAGAATTTGAAAATGTTCTTGGACTAAACTATAGGCTTGAGTATCGCCCAAGCGATCGTACAATTCTGTAGAACCTTTGAGGTCAGTAAACAAAATAGTCAAGCTGCGAATATTTAATCGGAAATGATTATTTTCTGGTTGTGTCCGAAACAAAGTCCGAAAGCTGTGATTAGTTAACAAAATCTTGGCAGTGAGAAAGGGTTTAAGTTTAGCCGGATAAAGGGTATTTAGTTCCTTTTGCTTGAGCGTATCAGACAAATATAAACCTAAACCCACTTTTATCGAGGTTTGATTGGTGATATGCAGCGTGATTTCTCCTGCCTGAGCATAAACAGGTTGCTGCGG
>JAAUUE010000142.1 GCA_012031635.1 Coleofasciculaceae cyanobacterium SM2_1_6
GTCCCTCTCCCTAGGGAGAGGGATTTAGGGTGAGGGTCATGATTCACGCAAGAGGTCTAATCTAATTTAGAAAATAATTTAGGATCGCTAGAACTTTTAAGGGTTGATAAAATTCCTGATTTTCTTGAGTCCGTCTTGGGAGAAGGGATGGTTGTAGTTGCGACTTTAGTCGCCAGAACTTTTTTAGATATGTTCAATTGTTCTAGATTTTGGTATGAATAGTAATTCAAATATTAAAAAGCAGTTAGACCAGGTTGCTAAATATTTAATTGATCTTGGAAAATCCATAGATGAACAACAAATTTATTTAGCTCTAGTTGCTCAGATCATTAATTGGCGACAAGAGATTAATCTTTCAAAGGAGAGGCTAAGTCCCTTGATTCAAGGCATCTTGGGAGGACAAGGCACTGGCAAAACTACTTTGTGTCGAGTACTTTGCCAATTGCTAAAAATCATGGGCTACTCGGCGGTGAGTTTGTCCCTTGATGATTTGTATAAAACCTATCTCGATCGACAACAACTCCAAATTCAAGAACCCAAATTACGCTGGCGAGGACCACCGGGAACCCATGATATCCAGTTAGGAATTGATACTTTAATGCAAATTCGTCTAGGGAATCACCATAGAGATCAGCTTGATAATTACCCGCAAATTGCCTTGCCAAGGTTTGATAAATCTCTTTGGGGAGGAATGGGCGATCGAACTGCACCAGAATTAGTTAATCAACCAGATATTGTTTTTTTTGAAGGTTGGTTTGTGGGAGTTTTGCCGATCCCAGAAGACAGATTTCCAGACAGATTTCCAGACAGATTTCCAGACCATTTTCACAGTAATTCACAAGCTGATTTACCCTTAATAGATTCCCCAAATTCTCTCAATCCCTCAATAATTACCGGGGGCGATTCTCCAAGGGAGAGGCGACACCAACGAGCCTTTGATCTCTCCTTTGCCCGCTACAGCAATCAACAACTCCAAAATTATCTCCCCCTCTGGCAGTTGGTAGATAAATTAATCATGCTTTACCCAAAAGATTATCGATACTCGCTCCAGTGGCGGCTGCAAGCGGAACAATCCATGGTTGCCTCCGGAAAACCGGGCATGGACTCAGAACAAATTAGAGATTTTGTCCAATACTTTTGGCAAGCTCTCCCACCCCAACTATTCCTCACACCCCTGATCAAACAACCCACACCAGTAGATTTAATTCTTCCCCTGGATGAAAATCACAACTTCGGAAAAATTTGCTATCCTGTTTGAGGTCTTGATCCCCACGATCGATCCGGGCTGGTTGATTTTTGTCAGAAAGACTGTATCATTTGACAGGAGTGAATAAGGTGGGTAATTCCTGATTTCTAGCAAGCCTAACTCCATGAAAAAACTTTGCTGAGTTTCTAAGGAAATATCGTTCCTCTGCATCTTCCGCATCTATTGCCAGTATCAGTTCTCTGTATAAATTGCCTGTATCAATTGCCTGTATCAATTCCCAGTATCATCCCCTGCCTGCTTAATAGGTTTCTTTGAATGTAAATTTCTCTGATTATAAATATTGTTAATGTTGCCTCTTTTACCAGTTCTCCCTATTGCCCAAATTGCGCCAACGGCTGATATCCCTGTGATGGTCGCCCCCACTGCTTCTGTAGAATCAACTCATGATGGTCATGAACTAAATAGTGCATCAAACTTCCAGAACAGACTATTTACAAACTCATTTACAAGCTCATTGCTCAGCCCAACCGGAGATACTTTAGATACTACTTTTTCTTTCCCGATCTGGGTTGCCAATACTCCCCCAACTTCAGAACCACTAACACCTCTGGCTCCTTTACCCCCGCTAACACCCTTACCTAGCTTAGCGCCCAGAATTGTCACCCAAAGACACGAAATTAGACCCCTGCCGGGACGCTTGGATCAAGTTCCTGTGCTGCACAGCAATAGCCCTGAGGTTGTTTTTAATAACGGGATTCTGGTGTCTACTTTTCCGCCCGTGGGCAAGCGATCGCCCCAAGCCCACCTCAATGCTGCCCTCGACGGCAGATTTGATATTTTTGCCCATCACATCGCTAGAACCAATACCCAAGAATTTGGTCGCCCTCTGTACTTGGGCATTTTATTGTACAATCCCAACTCCAGACCCGTAATAGTTGATGTCATGCAGGCGGCGGCTCTTTTTACCAACCCGGATGCCCCTTTTATTGATCTCCCCAGTTATGTAGATAATTTTGCGGGAAATATTTACTCTGGACCTGGTTCTCGCTTATCTACAGACATTTTGCGGGGTGTACATCAAACTAGATTCCCTAGCCAAATAATCCTGTTTCCCGGAGAAAGCCGGATGGTAATGAATGAGCCAGTTTTAATTGGGAGTGCAGTTTCTGCTTTGATTCGGCTGCGGAGTAATGGGGCTGTGTATGCCGCTACCCTTGCCCTTCAGGCTCCCATTGTCCCTCCTGCTGAGTTGCCGCCGCCAACTCCCCCCACGCCGCCTCGATCGACCAATTCTACGGGTAATGCTGCTCCTCCACCCCGTCCCACGCCACCACCCCCTCCGGTCTATCGTCCACCCACTATTTTGGAATGGGAAGACTTGATCCGCTATGGCAGCTTAGCAACCCCCAGGGATTTGACTCCCACTCCCCCCAATCGTCCGGTTATTACCACCATCTATGGGCGGGTAGCGGGGATTGCTGTGGGTTCGGTGTGGCAGGGGAGGTTGGTAGATCAGGGGGGAAGGCAGGATTTGAGTATTCCCGATCGAGGGCAGGCTTTTTCCTACGTAATTAATACCCTGAATCAAGGAACCTTTGGCACTGGACAAGACCAGAGTGCGCCTATGGTGGCTCGTTATCCAGATACAGCCTATCGCTCCAATGGCAATTACGGGGTGCAATATAACTTGAGTCTGCCCCTCCAAAATATGACTCAACAAACTCAAGCAGTGTCGATCCTGCTGCAAACTCCTCTCAAGCAAGATGAAGCTAGCCAAGGGTTACAATTTTTGGAACCACCTTCTCAAGAAGTATTTTATCGAGGCACGATCCGGATTGCCTACCAAGATGATTTTGGGCTACCCCGGACTCGATCGATTCACGTTGTCCAGAACCGGGGACAGCAAGGTCAACCATTGATTACCCTGAGAATGTCGCCGGGCGATCGGCGTTTGATAACCGTAGATTTTATCTATCCCCCCGATGCCACCCCGCCCCAAGTTCTCACCATCAGAAGTACAGATCCAGCCACTACGTTATCTGAGTTGAGAGATAGCAATGGTAATTTCTTTACAGATCAGCCCAGCCAATTACCCGGACAATTACCCCAGCAATTATCAGATAGACCAAATCCAGAGACAAGAAATGCTGATGCTGTAGCTCCGGGTTCGGTAATCTTTGAGAGGTCTAATACTGATGGTCATAATTCTAATCAAAGTTCTAGTCAAAGTCTTGCCATTCAAAATATAAATACTCAAAGTCTTGGTAATCAGAGTCTTGGTAATCAGACTGGTCAGAATTTAGACACTCAAAATTTAGATACTCAAAATCCGCCTCGAAATTTAGATAGCCAGAGTTTAGGTATTCAGAATCTGGGGAATCAAAATTTAGGTGGTCAGAATCCGGTTAATCCAAGTATTCAAACTCCAAATATGCAAAGTCTCAACATTCAGAGTCCTCCTCAAAATTTAGGTACTCAAAGTCCAAATATTCAAGGTCTAGATGCTCAAAATTTGGGTGGGGAAAATCTGCCCGGGCTGAGTCAGAGCTTCAACTTAAATAATCAAACTACTCAAAATCGTTGATCGATCGACCTGCTGATCTCCCCCAAATTAGCTAATATCCCAAAGCTCTGGTATTTCTGGATTTTTAGGAATAGTTGAATTGCCGAGGATAGCTAAAGCTCCTACATAACCGGGGGCGGGGGCTAATTCTACGATCGACCATTGCTGCGGAGTTGTAGAGAGTTCCCGGAGTTGGAGAGAACCATCGGCGCTGGTGCAAATTTCTACTTGGCTGAGGTGGCGGAGTCCTGTGCCTGTAGCTTTGAGGTAGGCTTCCTTGGCTGTCCAGAACCGAAAGAAAGTTTTGGTAGGGTCTGGGGATTGGCAAATTTCTGTGTATTCCTTGGGGGTAAACCAACGCTTGGCAAGGGATAGGGTATCTTTGAGAGGACGGCGATATTCCACATCAATCCCTAGGGGGCGATCGAGCATCACCCCATAGACGGCTAAATCTTGGGAATGGGATAAATTAAATTGAATGTTGGGAAACTGTGTATTTCTAAGAGCAGTGGAATTAGGTACATTAACTGGCTGCTCGACTGTGAGAACAGATCGATCGAGTAGAGGCTTCCCTTGGGGAGTGTAGGTGAATTTAATCCTAGATGGGTCTAGATGGAGGTAGTGGCTGAGAATCGATCGGAGGGTTCCTCTTGCCATAATGTAGCGTTGACCATCGAGGGGATCATAGAATCGATCAGCCTTAGCTTGTTCATCAGGAGATAGAGTCGCTCTTAGCTTTTGGAATTTATCTGCTGGAATTGCTGAAATTGTGGCGATCGAGAGGCTCACTTGCCAGAGCTGGGGGCAATCGACACTCAATTGAGGGACTAGAGCAGTTGACCAGTCCGGTAATTGCTGAGACATAATGTTGAGACATAACAAAAAGTTTGCCTAGAGGGAATCGTGGAAGATCGTTAACTTTCGGGGTTTGCCCTGCTCGATCTCCGCCCGGACTTGCTGCGCTCCCTCTGTTTCCAAATCTTGAAGATAGCCGCCTTTATTTGCCATAGCTTCTTCTTGACTGTCAAAAGGTCCAAAATAATAGGTACATTTCGGCTGTTGAGTGACAACTTTTACCCACCAAGCATTTTGTTTGAGGTCTGAAATAATTAGACACAGGAAAACAAAATAGATGCAAAAAAAGAAGATTGCCAACATTTTCAGGAAAGAATTTAGTGATTTGATGCAAGCTTACAACAGACTGGAGAGTCTTGTGTATACTTTTGAAAAGTTATTGTCTAGTTGAGAACCTCATTATTAATATTGGTAGTCTTAATTAGCTACTAAAAGTTATCAAATATACAGTTTATGCCTAGGATATTTCTCTTTAGTCAGTGTCTGGTTTTGGTTTTTCTGCTCCTTACTAGTGGGTCTAGTTCCCGATCCCTAGAAGCGATCGCCCAACCGATCGATCAAACAGGCAAGCAAATAGATAGCCCCCAAAATAATCAGACAGGTAATCAGCTAAATAATTTAGAACCTGCAACCAGTGTAGCGACACAGCCTAGTCAGAAAATTGCCTATCTAGAAAATGGGGAGAATCTAGAAACCCTAGAAACCCTAGAAAACATTAATGGGAATAGCGGTCAATGCCCTGATCTGTTTGCGATCGCCATCAGTCAAGCTGGCACAGCCTACGCCAATTCCCTAAGAGCAACCACCGCCGCCGACTGGGATCAGGTAGCCCTAGGTTGGTTTCAAGCCGTAACTTCCCTCCAATCCCTCCCCCTAGACCATCCCCAAAAAGCCTTTGCCCAAAAGAAAGTGCTGGAATACATGGAAAATCTCAGCGTCGCCCTAACCCGGAGCCGAGACATAGCTACGCCTGTACCCTTCAATAGTTTTAATAGCCGTCTGCTCGACGAACAGTTACGGTTATACCTTTCCTACGTCGCCGCCGTGGGAGTGCCGGATGTCTTGATTGTGGGAAGTTCTCGCAGCCTCCAGGCGATCAATCCCAAGGAATTGCGCTTTGCCTTGGCGGGGGCGGGTTTAGATGGATTGCGAGTGTTTAATTTTAGTGTGAATGGGGCAACGGCTCAGGTGGTGAATCTGCAATTAACTCAACTTCTCTCTCCTGAGAATTTACCCAAAATGATTATTTGGGCTGATGGTTCGAGGGCTTTTAATAGCGGGAATCCCGATCGAACTTTTCAAGGGATTCAACTCTCTGGGGGCTATCAACGGGCTCTGGCGGGCGATCGACCCTCCCTCCCGCCTGCGCCCGCCTGTGGGGGACAAAAATCTAATAGTAAATTTCCTGATCAAGCCCCAACGCAATTTCTCGGCGAAGATGACTGGCTGAGTAAAATTCTTGCTCCCCCGGCGGTGGCTAGACCCGGAGTAATTCCCGTCAATATCGATGCCTACGGCTTTAATTATGTCGAGGGGAATTTTGATCCTAGAACTTATTTTCAACAGGTTCCCAGGGTCACGGGACAGTTTGATGCGGACTACCAGAATTTTAGTTTAGGGGGAGTCCAGGCGGCAGCGTTGAATAATGTGATCAATTTCACCAGAACCCAAAATATCAGACTAGTTTTTATCCATCTTCCCCTTACGGGAACTTACCTAGATCCAGTCCGCCGCAATTTTGAACAACAGTTCCAAGGCTTTATGCAGCGCCAAGCCAACCAGAATAATTTTACGTTTATCAACCTCTCCCAATCTCTGCTCAACCGCAATGACCTATTTATTGATCCCAGCCATCTAAATTACCAAGGGGCAGCCCTTATTTCTCGGCAACTGGCGGGCGATCGACGGATTCCCTGGGCGACTCTGCGGCGGTAAAACTATATTCTGGGTTATATTTCGGCAATTTTGCGGAGGATTTGACAAGCAACTTCTAATTCCCGGTGATTCACAAGGGGGGCAAAAACTTGTGATATGCCGTACTGCTGATTTTCTAGTTTGATAAATACAAGGTCATCACCATTGGTTAACAGGGCAAAATGGGGACGATCGAGCCGGGGACTAGCCATCAGGTAGGCAAGGGTTTGGGGTAAGCCCGACCAGACTGAGAGCATGGTTTTCTTGGATTCCACAATAACGATCCAGAGCGATCGCTCAATATCAGCACATCAATCCGCCCTTGAAGAATTTCTTCACTATCAGCTAAGTTAACCACCACAGATTCTTCGGCTTTGAGGAGAAAGGGTGGATCGTACAAACCCGCAATAGTGAGTAAGGGAGAAACTAGCAATAGCATCACCGTACTTTCTAGCAAATGTCCACTAGAGCGATGGTAAAGATAACGCCGCCAGAGAATTTCTAGATTGACCCGATCGCTAGCATCAAGCTCTGGTAGTTGGTTTTGCCATTCGCTAAAGAAATCTAATTCTGGACTGCGGCTCAAGCCAAATTCTGCTTCGGCGGCGGCGATCGTGGTGATGGCTTCGGTGACAGCTAAGGATGGCATAGTTAATTCTATTCGGGGCTGCAATTGATTATAGGATTAATTTTAGGCTGAGTTGAGAGTTGGGTTGAGGGTTAAGTTGAGGGCTGAGTTGAGATCTGCCAAAAATCTTCTAGCCAATCCTTGAGGCGGTGGGTGGCGAGGCAGTCGTCTTCGTTGTAGCGGCGGACTTGTTCGAGGAGGGCGCGATCGCCCGTTAGTAACCATCGATCGTACAAACAAACACAATCGGCTCCCGTCGTATTGGGGTCTCGCCAACTAAAGCCAATCCACTTAGCGACCTGTTTGAGGGAATAGCCTTCCACGGGGAGAATGACGGTACTGGTGACGAGGGTATGCAGGTCAATGAATCTCGATCGTAACTCCCCCAGACTGCCCCCGGTGATGCCGTAGGCGTGGGCTAACCTAGTGACGGTTTCGAGTTCATAGTCAGAGAAATGATAGATGGGCGATCGAGGATAGCTCTGGACGAGGGCAAGGAATTGTTGCCAAATTTGGGCTTCCTGCTCTGGAGTCTCGGCAAGAAAAGCGTGAAATTCTTGAGTTTGAGTGGCTTTATCCACAACCAAAACTCCCAAAAGATAATCGAGATTTAACTCCGGTTCCGCTTCAATATCAAAATACAACTCGATCTCACTGACTGGCAAGGGCTGCTGGGGCAATCTTTGGAGGATGGCTTGGTTGGTGACGATCGCTTGGGCTTGATGGATCAAAGTTGTGGCGATGGATCTGCCCATTATTGGTTCGAGGTCAGCAATTTTGGTCTGGGCGATCGCTTCCTTTGTAGTTAAACCAACAGCTTGCAACTGTTGGTAGCGATTGGGAGTCACCCCCGCCAAGAGAGATAAATGTTCTTCGGTTTGGGCTTGGGCGTAGCAACTCCGGTACCACGGACAAAGACCACAACGCTGGCGAGAAATGAATAATTCTGGAGCCTTGTCTTGGCTGAGAACTTGAATACATTCATCAATAATTTGCTGCGTTACAGGAAGCCACTTGGGTAAATCGACACTGTAGGGCGATACTCCTTGCCCATGCCCCCGCCCCCGCAACATTAACCACGCTCGATCGGGAACCCTACCCTGAATCTGGGTTAACAAATGCCCGTGATAACTAATCACCACCTGATACTCTGCCTTTGGTCGCTTTCCCAACTTGATATTCATCGGCACGTAGTACCATTCACCCCATCGAGAATCTCCTGCTTGGCGTACCAGCACTTGGGGATAGGCAACTAACGCCGCTCCAGAGCTATGACTCCCCTGCAAAACCCCATCGACAATGTGGGTAACTCCCTGTTGCATCAGTTCCAGAGTAGCGGCAAAGCCTTGGTCAAGATCTCCATAAGGATACTGGACTTTTTGGTAGTTAAGATCCGCTAGGCAAACCTCTTGGAACGATCGACTCTCCTGTTGGAGCTTGAGGACAAAATCTTGGACTTGATCTTTTGCTTGGGGATTGCCATAGAGATCTAGGAAAGCCCGCCGTTGACAACGCTTGTAGTGGAGAAGAAGGCTATCAGTCAAGATCATCGGGAAAAATGATAAATTAGTGGAAGCATAATATTGTTTAATTGTAACCCCCCATTCGTAATGTCCATACTTTCCGCCCCCGCTCCAGTTGTTGCCCCAGACCTCGTTCCTTTTTTAGGTCATGACCTGCAAGGGGATTACGATGCTGCTCAGGTAGTGATTCTGCCTATTCCCTACGAAGCTACCACCACCTACCGTCAAGGCTGCCAACAGGGCCCCGAAGCCATTCTCCTCGCCTCCCATCAAGTAGAAATTTATGATGATGAACTAGACCGGGAAATTGGGGAAGAAATAGCTATTTATACCCACGGAGCGATCGCCGACACCCGCCGCCAGCCTGTGCCCGATACCACCATGCTAGAGGTGACTCGAAACACGGTGAGTAAATTAATTGCTGATGGTAAGTTTGTGGTGGCTCTAGGGGGGGAGCATAGCATCACCGGACCGATCGTGGAAGCCTACCACCAAGTCTCCCCAGAACCCTTTACGGTAATTCAGATTGATGCCCATGGAGATCTGCGCCACGAGTATGAAGGTTCTATCTATAACCATGCCTGTGTGATGCGCCGGGTAGTAGATCTGGGTTTGCCCACTGTCCAGATTGGGATTCGCAGTGTATGTAAAGAGGAAGCAGAACTAATTAAAGCCAAGCACCTACCAATTATCTGGGCAAGGGACATCGCCAACCAACCAGACTGGATGGAAAGGGTGTTTGCCAACATTACTACCAAGAAAGTTTTCTTAACTATTGACCTTGATGGCATTGACCCGACTTTGATTCCGGGAGTCGGCACTCCAGAACCGGGGGGCTTGACTTGGTTTGGATTGTTAAATATGCTGCGGCGATTATTTAATGATTACGAAGTGATTGGCAGCGATATCATGGAACTAGCTCCGATCGTGGACTCCGTAGTTTCGCAGTTTACGGCTGCCAAGTTACTGTATAAACTAGTAGGGTATCAGGCAGTAGCCAAGGGTTGGTAGAAAATCTGGTAAATCTGAATAAATGGGACTTACACCAAATAAGATTTTATCTAGGTTTTGGCTACCTATGGATGGCGGAAGGTGGGTATTAACCTACCTGTAGGGTCTATGGGTAGATGCTCATAAATCTAGAAGGTCTAAGTTACTCATATCTGCATTGGTTTATCTGGATTTAGCAACATTTGGCAATGAATACCAGCCATAATTACCATGATTTAATTATGTGAGAAAATAGTGTATAACTGCGCCTCTATACCCTAAACTATTAAAGCCTAGTATTTTTACCGAATTAAAGAATACTCGCTTTTCCTTACCAGCAATTTTGTTTCTAGTTTTATTTCCAGCTTTGTTACCACACAAATTCCTTCTCTGAGTAAACACTATGGTCTTTACAGCGCATTTCCCCTCTGCTATTGGCAACTATGCCCCCGATTTTGAAATTCCCGGAGTAGATAAAGAGGTGCATCATCTAGCCCGCTATCTGCGTACCTACAAACTTGTCTGTGTGGTTTTCCTGTCTAATACCTGTGCCACAGTTCGATCGCAACTAAGCAAACTCAAGGCTATTCAACAAAAGTTTCCTGAAGTGCAGGTGATTGGGATTAACTCCAATGATAGCCACAAATCAGCCGCCGAGGGCTTTGAACCCATGCAGGAATTTGCCCAGCAGATGCAGCTTAATTTTCCTTACTTGTGGGATTCGACCCAAGATGTAGCTTTGGGTTTTCAAGCTAAATATACCCCCCAAGCCTTCCTCATCGATCCCCAAGGACTAGTCCGCTATGATGGCGACCTTGATGGCTTAGATAGTGGTTTGAGTCTATGGTTAGATAGTCGCCTCGAAAAAGATACGGGGGCGATCGGCTACCCTCCTAGCCGGGGGAGAA
>JAAUUE010000143.1 GCA_012031635.1 Coleofasciculaceae cyanobacterium SM2_1_6
TTGACGATACACAGAAGGTAAGGATTGCCATAGCTTCTTAGCTGAATTACGAGAACGGTCTCCAATCCACACTCCTACAATCTCACGGGTGTCAACATCTAAAGCTAGCCAAATCCACTGCTTATTTTGTTTTTTGCCCACGAATGACCACATTTCATCTAACTGAATAATTAGTTTGCCAGTTTTTTTTTTAGTAACTTCTACTTCTTGGGTTATCTGAGCATACTTTTTGTTAACGTAGAATTGCAGCCATCGCTTAGACACGCCTGTGACTCTAGCAATCGCCGCCAAGGCTAGACGCTCGAGCAATAGTTTATCAACTAGGATGCGGGTAGCTTCGTCAATTGGTTGTCGGGAGGGATTTTCTACAAACTGTCTTCCACATTCTTGACAACGGAATCTTGGTTTTCCGTAGTGTGTGAGACCATATTTGATAATTTGAGTTGAGTTACATTGAGGACAGTTCATAAAAATAAGTAGAATGGCTACAATTTCTATTTTATGGCATTAACATTACTATTCACCACTACCAATCGATTGATATATTCTGACTACATGCTCAAAACCAATGAAATAAAGTATTGAGAGTTACGAAATAGTTAAATAAATGTTATATTTTATACGTTGTCTTAGAAAAATATTGTGAATATTTTAGGGACTTTATTAAGAAATATACAATTAGCTTAATAAAACTTAAACCAATTTTCATGATATGCTAATTGTGATAAACACAGCTTAATTTTTTAATTCACTTTTCTAAATTTTTATTAATTTATCAATACGCAGATTTAGGAGCAGAATGCTCAGTCACAGCAAGAAAAATTCGATCGGTCTTCCCAAGCATCAACGCTATGGTGGTGATCAAAACTGGCAAAACTCCCATCAAAAGGTCTTGAATTTACTAGAACACATTGCTGACGCTTTTTTTATGTTGGATAGCCATGGGCGATTTTGTTATCTGAATCGTCAGGCAGAAATTGTGTTTCAAAAAACTGCCGAAGAATTACTTAATAAATCAATCCGGGAAGTCATTGCCAAACATTTGCCTAGTCAGGTAGCTCCAGAGTTTTATCAACTTTGTGCAGAAAAGTGCCAAGCAGCGATCGACCAACAAGCCCCTGTAACCTTTGAGAAATTTTGCCCCGGCACAAATACCTGGCTGGAGATGCGGGCTTTTCCCAGTAGTGATGGCTTAGGAGTATATCTCCGGGATGTTAGCGATCGGTACCATAACCTCGATACCCTCCAAGAACAGGAGTTGTTTCTCCGGAGTATCTATGATGGGCTAGAAACAGCAATTTTAATTATTGACATCCAGTGGCGAGCTAATAATATCGATTTTTCCTTTATAGGGATGAACCCAGCCTACGCAAGATTAATTGGTCTGGAAACCTACCAGGTGCAGCCGGGTAGCGTCCCTGCGCAGATCTTCCCGACGGCAGTGGCTCTAGAATCCCTGCGCCAGTATGAGAAATGTGTGCGGACGGGAAAGACGGTCAACTATGAGCAGAGCTACGATCGAGCGGGGCAGAAAACTTGGTGGGAAACTAGCCTCACGCCGCTCCGGGATAGCCAAGGGGTAATTTATCGAATTGTGAGTTCTAGCACTAATATCACTGAACGGAAGGAAACCGAGCAGGCTCTGCGGGAGAGTGAAGCCGAATTTCGAGAACAAGCCAAGCAGCTAGAAGCGGCGATGCACCAGTTACAAACCACCCAAACCCAGCTTGTGCAGAACGAAAAAATGTCTTCCCTCGGCCAACTGGTGGCGGGAATTGCCCATGAGATCAATAATCCTGTGAATTTTATCTACGGCAACCTTTCCCATACCAACCAGTACGTGAGTGATTTATTATGGCTGACAAATTTATACACCGAACACTACCCCGACCCAGTTCCAGAAATTAGGACGGCAGTGCAGGAAGTAGACCTAGAGTTTATGCGGGTAGATTTGCCCCGGTTAATGGATTCGATGCAAGCAGGGGCAGAAAGAATTCGACAAATGGTGCTATCTTTACGGAATTTTTCCCGGCTGGATGAAGATGGGTTGAAATCTGTCAATATCCATGAAGGTCTTGATAACACCCTACTCATTCTCCAACATCGGCTCCAGACCCAGCCGCCGAAAGAAGATGGAACGGTGCGTCCAGAGATTGAAGTGATTCGGGAGTATCATAAACTGCCGTCGGTGGAGTGCTATCCGGGGCAGTTGAACCAAGTATTTATGAATTTGCTGAGTAATGCGATCGATACCCTCGAGGAACAACAGGAAATCAATCCTCGTCATCAGCCCAAAATTTGGATTTCCACCAGCTTGCTGCGCCATAGCTCGCGGATAGCGATAAAAATTCGGGATAATGGCTTGGGAATGCCGACAGAGGTACAATCTCGCCTATTTGATCCCTTTTTTACCACCAAACCCGTAGGTAAAGGTACAGGTTTAGGCTTAGCAATTAGTTATAAGATTATTGCGGAAAAGCACAAGGGAGATTTGATTTGTAGTTCTACCGTCGGCTGGGGATCTGAGATGACGATCGAAATTCCTATATTTCGCCGCCATAGTTAATTTCTAGTCATAGTTGGGTACTTTACAAATTATCTTGAGTCATCTTGAACCATTTTTAATTAGTGAACCTAAGGTGGGCATTACCCACCCTACCTATTAAGACCAAACAAGTATCTCATGCAAGTCCTTTTGAGCCATCTTTAATCAACCCCGTAATATCTCTAGTTACCCTTAGCTGCCTTGGGGAAAATTTTTATGAACCAAAAATTTAGATCAATTAGATCAATTAGATCAATGGGGCGTGTGTGTCTAACTACCTTGATATTTAGTACATTTTGGGGGTTTTCTTCTAGCTTGTTGAGTAGCTCTTCGGGTGTGGCGATCGCCCAACCCTTTGTAGATTCCATGACTGTCCCGCCCTCCTTTCCCGCTACGGCTCCCCCGCCCCCCCGGACAAATGTTCCCAACCTGCCCCAAGGTACGGACTACCGAGTGAGTGCCCTCCAGACCGATAGTACCGGGGGGTTATGGATCGGCTCTTGGCGGGGTTTATCGAGAATTAACCCGAATACTGGGGAAGTGCTACAGGAAGTTAGTCTGCCCAATTACACCATTGGCTCTCTGGTCATGGATAAGGTGGGGCGGATTTGGGTGGGAACCTACGAGGGGCTGTTGCGAGTGGATCCCCGCAGTAATGAAGTCACAGCTCAGACCATTAATCTGCCTTCCCCCCGGATTTTGTCCTTATTGATCGATCGCCGGGGCTATCTCTGGGTGGGAACCGATCGAGGGATTGCCCTAATTAGTCCCGATGAAGGTTTGGTGATGACTACTTGGGAAGCTTTGCCGGGAGTTAGTGCCAATGCTTTTACCCTCGATCAGGAGGGACAGCTCTGGATCGGCACCTTGGAAGGGCTGGTGCGGGTGAATACGGCTTCGGCGCTCCCTCTGCGGCGGATTCCCCAAATTATTGGCGGCTTGGTGCAAACTTTGGCGACAAACCCTGGGGATGGCTCTGTATGGGCGGGGACTCCCAGTGGTTTGGTGGTGATTAATCCTCGATCGGGAACTGTCAGCCGGGTGATCAACAGTGTTAGCGATCGCAATATTACCTCGATCCGGTTTGCCAACGATGGCAGCCTCTGGGTCGGCATGGAAGATGGTTTGCTCAAACTAGACCCCCCCAGTGGAGCCATTACCGGACAAATCCCCAACTTACCCTCTAGCCGGATCATGGCTTTATCTCCCAACACTGGCAATAAACTCTGGATTGGCACAAGTCTGGGCTTGGCTTGGGTTCTGGATGGTTCGGCAACTGCCCGCTCTCACTTGGGTTTCACTCCTCAATAATCACCTAATAATCAACTCCTCAATAATCACCTAATAATCACCTAATAATCACCTAATAATCAAAGGATAATCGGGCGCAAAGCCTTGCGCCCCTACCAATGGTGGTTAACAGCAGAATTTTCCACAAGATGGAAAAATTCCCCGAAGTACGGGGCTTGCGCCCCTACCAATGGTGGTTAACAGCAGAATTTGCGTAAGTCCTAACTAATAACTAAAAACAAGACACCATGACTAGTTGGCTACAATGGCGACCTCTAGGGAAACAGTTAGCGATCGTGGAAGCCTGTTTAATTGGATTAGTTTCTGGTTTGTCCGCCGTGGTTCTCAAACAAGGCATTGGCTGGCTGGGTTCTTGGCGATTGCAATCCACCGAAATTTTTCCACCCCTCTTGATTCTGCCCATAATTGGCTTTAGCTTTGGCTATCTCTCTGGGTTTCTGATGGAGCAGTTTGCCCCGGAAGCGATGGGCAGTGGCATTCCTCAAGTTAAGGCTGTGTTGGCAAAGTTCCCGATCGCCCTCAATCTCCGGGTCGCCCTAGTCAAACTTTTGAGTACGATTCTTTCCCTCGCTGCGGGTTTAACCATGGGCAGGCAGGGCCCAACGGTACATATCGGGGCGGCGATCGCAGCTCAACTTAGTCATTGGTTGCCCACAACCCCCGAACAAAGACGACAGATGATTGCCGCCGGAGCCGGGGCTGGGCTAGCGGCGGGTTTTAATACTCCCCTTGCCGGAACTTTGTTTGTCATCGAAGAACTCCTCCAAGATGTTTCGAGCATTACCTTGGGGATTGCGATTATCGCCTGTTTTATTGGAGCGGTGATCTCTCGGCTTTTGGGGGGTAGTACCCTGATGCTAGACCTACCAATAAATCAGATATCTACTAGTTTGTCGGCACCAGAAATTCCTTTTTATCTATTGCTGGGGCTGTTGGCGGGGATGCTTGGCGGGTTTCTAAATCGGGGAATTTTAGCCAGTTTGAATTTTTACCAAGGTATGAGCCTAGGGCTACCAACCCAAGTGGGGCTGACGGGGCTGGGCTGCGGGTTGGTGGTGGCTCTGTTGCCGGATTTGTTCTATAACAATGCCAGTCTCCGGGAAGTCATTGTCACCGGGTCAGTCAGTTGGCAGTTTGCAGCACTGGCTTTTATTCCCTACTTTATTCTGACGATTTTTTCCTACGGTTCGGGGGCGCCGGGGGGCTTGTTTCAGCCCTCCTTGGTCTTGGGTTCCGCCCTGGGCTACGTGGTGGGGACTTTTGAAGTGGAGATTCTGCACTTGGGATCCGCAGAAAACTATGCTCTAGCAGGGATGGGAGCTTTTTTTAGTGGTGTATCTAAAGCCCCGATGACGGCGATCGTGATTGTGTTTGAACTAACTACGGATTTTAATCTGGTACTACCCCTGATGATTAGCTGTGTGAGTTCCTATCTGGTGTCAGATCTTTTTGCTAAGGGTTCCCTCTACCAAAGGCTTTTAGATTGGTACGGCTATAAACTACCCCAAAAAGACTTTTTTAATGATTCCCTAGTGGATCTCACGGCGGCGGATGTGATGCAACGAGAAGTGGAGACGCTCCCCAGTAACCTGACTCTGGAAGAAACTTTGATGGCTTTTGGTCGATCGCACCACCGGGGTTTTCCGGTTCTCCGGGATGAGAAACTAGTGGGGATCATTACCCAATCAGACCTTGATGAGCATGACCCAACCCTTGGTTCTCCTCTACTCCAAGATATGATGACTCCCAACCCCTTGACGGTGCATCCCCAAACCAATCTCACGGAAGTTTTGTATCTCCTCCATCAATACCAACTATCGCGGCTGCCAGTCATTGAGGGGCAGAAATTGGTGGGGATCATTACCAGAGGGGATATCATCCGTACAGAAGCCAATAAATTGCAGGGACAAACCAGAATAAATGGGCAGCAAAACTCTTCCTACTTGGTTTACCAGACCCAAGCCCCTGCTACTGGCAAGGGCCGGATCCTGATTCCCCTAATTCTGCCCCTGCCCAGTGCCAACCATCTAACGGCGTTGATTAAGATTGCGGCTAGTTTTGCCAAAACCCTAGATTATGAAATTGATTGTCTGTACCTGATGCCTGTGGCTTCTGGGGTGGCGTTGAATCAAAATAATACTCGTAATACTGAAGGTCGCCGTCGTCTCCAGCAAGCAGAACGTCTGGGGCGGGAACTGAAGGTGTCTATTCATACCCAAATCCGCCTCACCCACAGCATCAATCAAACTATCCTCGATACCTTAGAAACTCGGAATAGCGATATGTTAATTATGGATTGGCAGGTTTGGCATTCGACCCGGGACCATATGTTTGGGGGGACGATCGCTGCCATGATCAGTCAAGCTAAGTGTGATGTGTTGCTGGTTAAGCTAGGAAATGGAACTCAGCCGAAAAATTCCCTTACTTCTCAGCGACGCTGGTTAGTCCCAGTAGCCGGGGGACCCAATTCCCGGCGGGCTTTATCTCTGTTGCCTTCGCTGTTGAATCCGGGAGGAGAAGTCCTGCTCTGTCAGGTGTTTCCGCCCCAGAAATCTCCGAGCCAGACCAAGACCTTAAAGGAGGGCATGGAAATTCTCACTAAGGCGGCGGCTCCGAAGATTAAGTTCCCGAAAATCAAGATTTCGCCGCTGATGGTCTGCTCGGCTTCGGTGAGTGAGGCGGTGGTGGATATTGCCCAGAAGGGGCTGTGTGATGGGGTGGTGTTGGGGGCAAGTCGGGAGAGTGTTTTGAGTCAGGTGGTGGGGGGAAATATTCCGGGGGCGATCGTGTCTGGTTGCGATTGTTTGGTAATTATTGTCCGAGGAAAGCTCTAAATTAGAGTTATGAACTAGTAGTGTGGGAATTGCCCACCTTACACCACCCATATTAGATAAAACTTTATTTTGCGTCAGCCCTGAATCCATCATGGTAAATACTCTCAGTCAACCCTTAACTTTGGTGGAGTTTCTGACATTACCAGAGACAAAGCCAGCTAGTGAATATATTGATGGTCAGGTGATCCAAAAACCCATGCCCCAAGGAAAACACAGTGCTATTCAAGGGGAGTTAGTTCCAGCGATCAACCAAGCGGTGAAGCCAGAAGCCCGTGCTTTCCCCGAGTTACGCTGTACTTACCCTTCGGGAAGCCGCAGTAGCGTCTATGGCGGACGTTCTCTAGTACCGGATGTGGCAGTGTTCATCGGGCAACGGATTCCCCGTGAGGAAAATGGGGATATTGCTAATACTTTCTCTATTCCCCCTGATTGGACGATCGAAATTCTCTCTCCAGACCAAAGCCAAACCAAAGTTACTAAAAATATTATCCATTGTCTCACCCACGGAACTCTCATGGGCTGGTTAATTGATCCCCACGAACAAACGGTTTTTGTCTATAGTTCCAAGGCGGAAATCACGGTATTTGATCAGACAGAAAATATCCTCCCCGTGCCAGATTTTGCTAAGAATTTATCCCTGACTATCAAGGATTTATTTGCTTGGCTAAAGTAGATTGGTCTTGCTTTTATATGCTATCTGGTTCAATACCCAACTCTCGGAGACGATCGACCAGCGCTTGCGATCGCCTCCTTTCCTGCTCTAATAAATTTGTGACTTCTTGGGTTGCCTGTTGTGCTGCCTCTGCCCTTGCTTCTGCGGCTTGGCGGGCTTGGTCTAGCTCCAGAAAACTCATAAACGGCTGCCCATCAGGACGGTAGAGTTGTAATCCCGTTGCCGTCATCTCAAACCGGCTCCCCAACCGGGGACTTACCCAGCCTTGCAGTTCAGGAATTTCCTCTAGACTCCCGCCGCCCCCCATCCAACCAATCAGTTCCCTAGTGCTGGGATTGTAAACATAATATTCTTCCACACCGTAGCGTTCATAGAAGTTGAACTTGCGGATCATTTCTGCCAAGCGATTCCCCGGAGACAGAAACTCAAACACCACCTGGGGCGGAGTATTATCCTCCTCCCACTGCTGATAGGAACCCCGATAACCCTTGGGTCGATCGAACACTACCATACCATCGGGAGCCTGCCGCAGCTTGTTATTTCCCTCTACGGGATACCAAAGTAAATCCCCAATCACAAAAAACATCGGAGCGATCGGCAAAAATCAACTCCAAATTTTTCACCAACCAAATAATCAGTTCAAAATGCTCCGTATTCTCAGACATCCGCTCACCATCGCTATCTGGATAAATAATAATTTCCGGGGTTTGAATTTGGGTAATCATAGACTTCCTTAAGATTCTTTAAAGACTTTGTTGCAGTAATCCAGTAATTGGTCTGTTAACAGGGCAAATTCTTGGGGATACAATTAGTCATTATGTAGATCGACTTCACCAGAGGCAGTTTAAATGAAATATCTCCTACAAGACTTATGCTCAAGATATCAAAAAATCCAATCGCCTCTCCCTCTCTTCTAGGAATCTACGCCTCCCGTTAACCTCTCACTATGCCCTGCAATCCCATGTAAACGAGTGTTAAGACACATAGCCTAATATAGAATATCTATAGCTTATGAGCCATGCTACAAATCAAGAGTAAATATTTGACCGGAAAACAATTTAGACTAGAATACAAATGATATTTAACTAAAGCTCAACCTTAGAGAAGTTAAGATGCAAACTATTAATGTTTCGGATAAGCTACAAGAGGAAATCGATCGTCAAAGGCAGGATATACGATCTGAAAGTTACTCGATGTCTATTGGTGAATTGGTAAGTTTGTACGAAAATGAAGAAATTGAAATACATCCTGAGTTTCAAAGATTTTTTAGATGGTCTGATTTTCAAAAGACTAGCTTAATTGAGTCCATATTGCTAGGCATTCCCATACCTCCAATTTTTGTATCTCAGAGAGATTCCGGGGAGTGGGATGTCGTAGATGGATTACAAAGACTTTCTACCATATATCAATTTTTAGGAAAGCTTAGAAATGAGAGAGGTGAACTAGTTCCCCCACTAGTTCTTCAAGGAACTAAGTATCTCCCATCTCTTGAAAATAAGAAATGGGAAGATAGCTTTGACAAAACTAATGCATTAACGAAAATGCAACAATTATTGATTAAGAGATATAAAATTAGTGTAGTGATTTTTCTGAAAGAAAGTAGTCCAAATATTCAATACGAGCTGTTTCAAAGATTGAATAAAGTGACTCCACAAGAAGTTAGGAACTATATTATTGGTACTAACCCAGCAATGTATAGTTGGATGCAGGATCTAAGCAATAATAAAGATTTCAAAGCTTGTACTAATTTAAGCAAAAAATTAGAAGGAGAACAATATCAAATGGAATTGATGGCTGAACTTCTTGTTCTTAGAAAACTCAATATAGAAAGTGAAGCAATATTAAATATCACTGAATTTATTACTGATAAACTCCAAGAAATAGCTAAGAACCAATCTTTTAATTATGAAGAAGAAAAACGGGCTTTTGAGACCATATTTAAAGTCTTAAATCAAACCACGAAAGAAGACACTTTCAGAAAGTATGATCCTATTGCAGATAAATTCTCAGGAGATTTTTTACTAGATGCATTTGAAGTTATTGCTATAGGAATTGGATATCATTATCAAAAATACGAACAATTACTTAATAATGAAGGGATAAGTCAATTAGATATTAAGGGTAGACTCAAAACATTATGGGAAAATGAGGAATATAAGAGTGCCTATGGCAGAGGTAAAGATGCTAAAACAAGAATTCCTAGATTAGTTCCTCTTGGTCGTCAATTGTTTGATATATGAGTAAAATTAGGACTCTTAATGATCTTAGCGATCGCTTGTCAGAAGACTTGGCATGGCGAAAAAAAGAGCTTTCTATTCTCGAAGGACTAATTGAGACCAGAAGTTTTGGACAAAATAAAACGGACGCATTAATTAGAAGTGGAATTGCACTTTTGTATGGTCATTGGGAAGGATATATCAAATGTGCTGCCTCTGCTTATCTAGAATTTGTTTCAAGACAAAAAGATTTGAAATACTGTGAGTTAGCTTACAATTTTGTGGCGATCGCTATGAAGAAAAAGCTCAGTGAAGCATCTGCGACAAATCAGTCTACTATTCATAATCAAGTGATTCAATTTTTAGTAGAAGGAATGGAGCAAAGAATTGACATTCCTAGGGATAATATAATTAAAACAGGCTCTAATTTATCTTCTAATCTTTTTCAACAAATTTTAGCACTCTTAGGAATTGACTACCGCCCCTATGAACTAAAGCAAGTATTGATTGATAAACAATTATTAAAAAGGAGAAATCAAATTGCTCATGGAGAATATTTAGATGTTGATATAGCATCATATAGGGAGTTACATAAAGAGATTATTTGGATGATGGATTATTTCAAAGATCAAATTGAAAACCATGCAGTCCAAAAATTATACTTACGAGTCAATAAAGTAAATTAGCCGCCCTGAATCTATTGAAAATTTTTGGCACCATCTCTACGGTACAGTTATAACTACATTGCCCTTATTATGTCCTTTTTCAGCATAACGATGCGCCTCGGCAGTTTGGGCTAAGGGATAACTTCGATCGATGACTGCTTTGATCTTGCCCGCCTCAATTAGCTCCTTGAAAAAAATTAAATCTGCTGCCGTTTCACTCATCAGTCCAGAGACTACTTTTTGCTACCTGTCAAAGAAACCCATAACCCTGTGCCATCTCTAATAATCCCGCCGCCGCTAGGAGGAGGACACCATTTTGTTTGAGCGAT
>JAAUUE010000144.1 GCA_012031635.1 Coleofasciculaceae cyanobacterium SM2_1_6
TCCAGCAGCGATCCAAAAAAATCAGGAATCCCTCGATCGCAGTAATGCCGCCCTCAAGGATTTATTTGCCGTCACCGGATTTACCGGAAAAAACCTCCGGGATGCCCGCCCCCAACCAACTCCTACCAATGGCTGGCAAGTCACCCTAAGTTTTGATGAAGAGGGGGCCAAGCTATTTGCTGATCTAACTAAAGAACTCGCCGGAACTGGGCGCAGTATTGGGATTTTTCTGGACAATACCTTGATTAGCTACCCCAATGTTGGGGCGGAGTTTGCTCAAACAGGGATTACTGGGGGCGGAGCGACGATTTTTGGGGACTTTTTCACGGCTCAGAGTTCCAACGAACTATCGGTACAACTGCGGGGCGGGGCACTCCCTCTGCCGGTGGAAATCATTGAAAACCGGACGGTGGGGGCGAGTTTGGGGCAGGATAGTATCAACAGTAGTATCAATGCCGCCCTTGGCGGAACCTTCCTCGTGCTAATTTATATGGGCATTTATTACCGCTTACCGGGAGTGATTGCCAACTGCGCCCTGATTATTTACACCCTCCTCACCTACGCCGTAACGGTGTTAATTGGTGTCACCCTGACCCTGCCGGGGATTGCTGGTTTTATTCTGAGTATTGGGATGGCGGTGGATGCCAATGTGTTAATTTTCGAGCGCACGAGGGAAGAACTGCGGGATGGGAAGACCCTTTATCGATCGGTGGATTCTGGTTTTTATCGGGCGTTTTCCAGTATTTTAGATGGTAACGTGACGACGATAATTGCCTGTGCGGCTCTGTTTTGGCTAGGGACGGGCTTAGTCAAAGGGTTTGCCCTGACGCTGGCGATCGGGGTCGTTATTAGTATGTTTACAGCTGTCACCTGTAGCCGGACTTTTATGCTGTTGCTCGTGTTGGGGATGCCCAGCTTAAAACAAAGACCAGAACTTTTTGCTCCCAATGTTAAGCAAATTAGCGACAAAAAAACTGCTTAGAGAGCGGTATCTAGTAATTAATTTGGTAATTAGCGAAGAATAGTCGGACAATCTAGTAGGAGCTAGAATTAGGAGAAACTATGCGACTTAATATTATTAAACAACGCAGTCTTTGGTGGACTATTTCTGCTGTGGTGATTGCCGCTGGGATTATTGCTATGATTGTTTCTTGGACAAATCCAGACATTGGTGCGCCCCTCCGCCCCGGTTTAGATTTTGTCGGCGGCACAAAATTGCAGGTAGAGCTAGATTGTACTGTGCCGGAAAATTGCGATCGCCCCATTGATATCAACACCGTTCGAGAAGTCATGGAAAGTCAGGGGCAGGGAGGCAGTACGATCCAAATTATTGGGGAGAAACAGCAGGGTGTCACCATTAGAACCAAGACTCTAGATGTAGAGCAACGTAATCAATTACAAACTGTCTTAAAAGAGCAAATCGGCACCTTTGACCCCAAAGCAACTCAAATTTCCACCGTTGGTCCCACTCTCGGAAGACAAATTTTTATTGCCGGAGCCTTGGCAATTTTGGTTTCCTTTGTGGGGATCTTAATTTATCTAACGATTCGGTTCCAGTTTGACTACGCCTTTTTTGCTTTTGTAGCTCTGTTCCATGATGTCTTTGTGACTATGGGGATTTTCTCCATCCTCGGTCTAGTGGCGGGGGTAGAAGTAGATAGTTTATTTGTGGTGGCGATTTTAACTATTATTGGCTTCTCGGTCAATGATACGGTGGTCATCTACGATCGAGTCCGGGAGGTAATTAGCCTTAACCCAGAAGAACCCATTGATAAAGTAGTGGATGATGCGGTGAACCAGACCCTGACTCGATCGATCAACACCAGTTTCACAACTATGCTGCCCCTCTTTGCCATCTATCTGTTTGGCGGTGAAACCCTGAAAAATTTTGCCCTCGCCCTAATTATTGGTTTCATCGCTGGTGCTTACTCTAGTATTTTTATTGCTAGTACTATGCTGGCTTGGTGGCGGGAAAGGCATCCTGTAGCTCCTCCCAAACCCAAAATGGTTAAATCTCAAGAACAGGTATAGTAGAACATGTAGGGAAATATATCTAGAAATACCATCATGGATGAACCCCACAACCTAGAAGGCAATCAAGCCAAGGCAACCCCCAAGCTAGACCTAGAAAAATTAAACCTAGAAGCGGCCCTTGATCCCAAGCTGACTCAACAAATGCAAAAACTCCATCAGTTAACTATCTACGGGCGGTGGGCTTTTGTGGCTCTCCTGTGGTTGGTAGTGGCTCCCTGGAGTCTCTGGAGCCTCCGGGCAGAAATTGCCTTGGCACAGCAGTATTTTACTTGGGTGCTAGTCCGGTATGCGATCGTCTATAATCGTCTTCCCAGTCTTGCCCTGGGATTTTGTATCGCCATGACCACCGCAGTTTTAGTGTGGCAGAGCCGCAATATAATATGGGGACTGCCCGCCGCCGAGAAACAACGCCTCCATCAACAAGTCCTCAAAATATCTCAACAAGGAGTATCTCACCCTTTATGGAAATGGATTAATTAATCTGGTTCCTCATCAGCTATAAACTAGCTATGTAGTAGCTATAAACCAACCAATAATTAATTATTAGTTACCCAAAGATTACCTAGAAACTATCTACAAATCACTTAAAGATTACTCCTAAACTATCTGAAAACTAATTGTAAGCTAAACACAAACTAATGATAAGCCGACTAGAAAACAGCTATAAAATATCTAGAAAATAGCTAGAAAATAATCATCAAATAACTAAAAACTAATTAACTTCAGGAGGTAAAAATAGTCCGTGAATATAGGAGAAATTATTGATAAAGGTGGTGTATCCATTTACCCACTCCTGCTGCTTTCCATTCTCGCCCTAGGCACAATTATTGAGCGGATTTGGTTTTGGAGCCAAGTATTACTCCAAGAAAAGGAAACTGTCCGCCGCATCCTTGACGCTGCCACCCAAAACTGGCAAGTAGCTAGAGATATTGCCGCAGATACTAAGAAACAACCGATCGGGCGCTTCTTCCTCGCTGCTCTACAACTTGTTGAGCCAGACCCAGAAATGCTCCGCCTTGCCCTCGAATCTGCTGCCGAAGAAGAATTATCCACCATGCGGCGGGGGGATAAACTCCTTGAAGCAGTGATTGCCTTAGCTCCTCTGCTGGGACTTTTGGGAACAGTTTTGGGTTTAATTGATTCCCTCCTCTCTATCCGGATCGCCGACATCGGTAGCGGCTCGACCCAAGATGTCACCCTAGGGATTGGGGAAGCATTGATTAGCACCGCAGTAGGTTTGGTGGTGGCTATTACCAGCTTGGCTTTCTATCGACTATTTCAAGCCTTTCTGTTTGGGCAGGTACGAGTTTTTCGCCGGGCGGGGAGTGCCTTAGAATTAATCTATCGGCAGGAATTGCTGGATCCACCCATGAGTAATACGGCAAAGGACTTCGATTTAAAGGAAAAGTCTTCTGGGGTTAATAGCGAGATTAATTCAGGCAGTAACTATGGGATTAGGTCTGAGGCAAACTCTGACATTGATTCTGACATTGATTCTGACATTGATTCTGACATTGATATCAAAGAAGAACCAGACAAAATTTGATTTGAAATTTGATTTGAAATTTGATTTGAAATTTGACATTAACTTCTGATATAGCGATCCTAAATCATTTTCTAAATTAGATTGCTGCTGGTAGGTTATTCCACCCGCCGGCGGCGGGTAAAATCAATTAGGACTACTATATTAAATTCAAAATTAAACCCACCACTATCCAAGATCGAAGCAACTATGCCTAGCGAATCTCCTAAAAAATTCTCTGTTAATCCGCCTGCTCCTCTGCGTATTCGTTTAGATACTCAGACCGAAGAAGTGCAGGTAAATATTATTCCTTTGATTGATGTCATATTTTGTATTTTGACCTTCTTTATTTTGGCAGCGGTGGGTTTGTCTCGGCAGCAGGCGATTAATGTGGATCTACCGAGGGCAGAAACAGGGGTCGCTCAGGCGCGGCAGTTGTTAGTGGTGAGTTTGGATGGTCAGGGAAATGTGTTTATTGAGCAGCAGCCTGTGCGATCGAGGGAGGAGTTTCTCCAGCAATTAGTCCAGTACCTCGAACAAAATCCCAATGGTTTAATGAGTCTCTACGCTTCTCCCAATGCTACCTACGATCAGGTTGTGCAGTTATTAGACTTGCTGCGGAGTGTGGGGGGCGATCGAGTGGCTCTAGCGACCCTGCCCAGTGGCGTACCGTCAACTCCCAGCCCGACTATTACCCCTTCTTTTAGTCCTACCCTTCCCGGACAAACTCCTAGTAATCTCAATCCCCAAATAAATCCTCAACTAAATCCCCAAACTCCCGGACAGAACCTTAACCAAACTCCTAGGCAAACTCCCAATCAAGCTCCCAATCAAACTCCGGCAAATCGTCAACTTCCCCCCCAGACAACACCTCAAATTTCCCCCCAATTCTCACCTCAACTAAACCCCTCTCCTCCGAAAACCATCAGTCCCGGCACAATTAATCCCAATGGCGGCACTGTCAATCCTTAGGTATAAATTTAAGACATGAAAATTTGGCGAGAAATTCTCTGGGTTAACTCTTATTTCCCAAAAATCCTACTAAAACCCCCAGATAAGTTGTAATCTTAATATTAAGGAATTATTAAAGCCATCTTCTAGACTTGGTTAAATGGTGAAGTGAATTTGTCAAAATCTGCAAACTCGATGTAATCTAGCGATCGCCTAAAACCTAACGCATCTATTCGATTTAACCAAATAACCAAAAAATATATTCGCTAACCCACCCAACTTACAGTAACTCACCCCGTCGCTATGCGGCATCTATATACTATGATTCAAAACCACAGTCCCGCCCCTATTCAATCATTGGATATCTTTAGCTCTATGCCTTTAGTTGATCCTGACACTGCTAGACCAGATAAACCAGAGGAAGCCTGCGGGGTTTTTGGCATTTTTGCGCCGGGGGAAGATGTTGCCAAGATGACCTATTTTGGCTTGTATGCTCTCCAGCACCGGGGACAGGAGTCGGCGGGAATTGCCACCTTTGCTGGGGATGAGGTGCATTTGTACAAAGACATGGGGTTGGTATCTCAAGTTTTTAATGAAGGAATTCTCCGCAAACTAGAGGGAAACATTGCTGTGGGGCATAATCGCTATTCTACGACGGGTTCTAGTCGGGCGGTGAATGCTCAACCTGCGGTGCTAGAGACTCGGTTGGGGGCTTTGGCTCTGGCGCATAATGGCAATTTGGTAAATACGGGGGCGCTACGGGAAAATCTATTAGCCAAGAAATGCCAATTTATTACGACTACCGATTCAGAGATGATTGCAGTGGCGATCGCCTACGAGGTAGATGGCGGCAAAGACTGGCTAGAGGCGGCGATTAGTGCTTTTCATCTGTGTCAGGGAGCTTTTAGTTTAGTCATTGGAACTCCTAATGGTTTGATGGGGGCAAGGGATCCCAACGGCATTCGTCCTTTGGTAATTGGGCTGGTGGGCGATCGCTACGTCCTCTCTTCCGAAACTTGCGGCTTAGATATTATTGGGGCGGAATATATCCGGGATGTGGAACCGGGGGAACTGGTGTGGATCACGGAGGCGGGGTTAGCTTCTTTCCATTGGAGCCAAAAGCCAGAGCGGAAACTGTGCATTTTTGAGATGATCTATTTTGCTCGTCCCGATAGCATCATGAATGAGGAGAGCTTGTACAGTTACCGGATGCGTTTGGGGCATCAATTAGCCCTAGAATCTATGGTTCCAGCAGATATTGTCATCGGCGTGCCAGATTCGGGAGTTCCGGCGGCGATCGGGTTTTCCCAGCGATCGGGCATTGCCTACGGAGAGGGCTTAATCAAAAATCGTTACGTCGGCAGAACTTTCATTCAACCCACCCAAACCATGCGGGAATCTGGAATTAAGATGAAGCTCAATCCCCTCAAGGATGTGTTGCAAGATAAGCGGGTCATTATGGTGGATGATTCGATCGTCCGGGGGACAACCAGCCGAAAAATTATCCAAGCCCTCCGGGATGCCGGGGCTAGAGAAATTCATCTCCGGGTATCTTCGCCCCCGGTCACTCATCCTTGTTTCTATGGCATTGATACCGACAATCAAGACCAACTCATCGCTGCAACTAAGTCTGTGGCAGAAATTGCGGTGCAACTGGGCGTTGATTCCCTCGCCTACCTAAGCTGGGAAGGAATGCTCCAAGCCACGGGGGAAGATACCAATAGTTTCTGCTCTGCTTGCTTTACGGGAGATTACCCAGTAGTGATCCCCGATGTGGTGAAGCGATCGAAGTTAATCCTCGAAAAAGCTGGAGTTTAGAGGGCTTGACTGGCAACTTCTGCTACTTGTTTAGCGGCGGCTTCTTTGCGTTCACTGTAGCGATCGGTCAGATAGTCGGTGTGATCCCGCAGCAGGAGCGTAAATTTATATAACTCTTCCATCACGTCCACTACTCGATCGCGGTAAGCAGAATCTTTCATAGTCCCATCTTCATGAAATTCTTGATAAGCCTTCGCCACCGAAGATTGATTGGGAATCGTAAACATCCGCATCCATCGACCCAAAATCCGTAAGGTATTCACTGCATTAAAAGACTGGGAACCGCCACTCACCTGCATCACTGCCAGAGTCCTGCCTTGGGTGGGTCGCACCGCCCCGATACTCAGGGGAATCCAATCGATCTGGTTTTTCATGATCCCCGAAATATTGCCATGCAATTCTGGGCTAGACCATACCTGCCCTTCTGACCAGAGACTCAGTTCTCGGAGTTCCTGCACCTTGGGGTGAGTATCCGGGACACTGCCATAGATGGGTAATTCCCGTGGATCAAAAATCCGCACCTCTGCCCCCATGTCTGTAATGATCCGGGCTGCTTCTTCCGCTAACAGGCGACTGTACGATCGTTCCCGCAGCGAACCATACAAAAACAAAATCCGGGGCTGATGACTTGTCGGCGTAACCTGATCCTTCATTATTTCAAATATCTCCTGCAACTTATACCATTTTATAAAAATAGCGATACTTATGATTTCTATCTCTACAGAGGGCGCAAAGCCTTCATTGGTGTCAACTTAAGCAAAAAAGAGAACCCCTAAAGAGTTAAATTAAAAGTTTAGAACCTAGAAGGAGGTCAGCCGATGGCTCGAAGTCGCCCTTGGTCAGACGCAAATCCAGACTTGCGTTGTCAAATTCCTAGTCCCTCAATAGAAGAAATTGAGAAACTATTGTTAAGTAGTCTAATGTTAAGTAGTCTAACACTCGCCAGCTTTAAGCCCTTAAAGGGTCAACTAGGAAATTATCACCAGCCCTTGCGAGACTACCTCTTAACCCTGCCAGTGATGGTGGTGGCTATAGTCTTAAGCCTAGAGAAGAAGCAGACAAGACCGCCATTGTGGAGTAAACGCCAGATTCTGGATGGAATGTTTTATAGTCCTTGCCATAAAAGTTAAGACAAATTCGGCTTCGACTCCGCTCAGCCAACGTATTTAGCCTTGTCCTAATTAAGCTGTCTAGATTAAGCTGTCTAGCACTATATCTCTCAAACCATCTAGGGAGAAGAAGGAGCAGGAAGGAGCAGGAAGGAAAGTCAGGGTTTGTACCTGTGGCTACTCGTTGGATAATAGAAAGATCAAACGCTTGGGTGGAGAGATGTAAGAGTTTAGTCAAAAACTTTGAAAGAACGTTAGATAATGCTAGAGCAAAGCCTAATCTCTGCTCTATCAGGCTAATGCTTCAGCGTCTCGCTTCTTCCTGAAAAGATGTCAAATGGGTTCTATAACACTAGATGATTTCACCCGCCTTTGGCGGGCGAGGTAATTTACCAAAAGTAATCTAAATTTAGCAAGTGATGTAGGATCGCCATATCTAAAAATTTTAAAATTATCCAATAAGTTTAGGAATTTACATCTATGTCTTTATTTGACTGGTTTGCCAATCGTCGCAAAACTGAGGGAACTGCCTCAGGAACCGATGTCCGCCAAGAACGAGAAATTGCCGATGGGCTGTGGACAAAGTGCGAGGCCTGCGGGGCAGTATCCTACACCAAGGACTTACAGGCAAATAACCAAGTATGTCTGGAATGTGGGCATCATTTGCGGGTTTATAGTGATGAACGGATTCGCCAGTTAATTGATCCCGGTACTTGGGTGGCGATGGATGCAGACCTCCGCCCGATCGATGCGCTGAAATTTCGCGATCGCAAATCCTACGCCGATCGAATCAAAGAAACCCAAGAAAAAACTCACCTTGTGGATGCGGTGCAAACGGGGATTGGGCACTTAGATGGTTTACCCGTGGGCTTAGGGGTGATGGATTTTCGGTTCATGGGCGGCAGTATGGGTTCCGTTGTGGGGGAAAAGCTGACCCGGATGATTGAGTATGCGACAGAGCAGCAGTTCCCGGTCATTATTGTCTGTGCCTCTGGGGGCGCACGGATGCAGGAAGGAATGTTGAGCCTGATGCAGATGGCAAAAATTTCTGGAGCCTTGGAGCGCCACCGCCAAGCCCGCCTTTTGTATCTGCCGATCTTAACTCACCCCACCACCGGGGGCGTAACTGCAAGTTTTGCGATGTTGGGAGATATTATTATTGCTGAACCCAAGGCGACTATCGGTTTTGCGGGCAGAAGAGTAATTGAGCAGACCCTGAGAGAAAAGTTACCCGATGATTTCCAAACTTCCGAATACCTCCTCCAGCATGGCTTTGTGGATGCGATCGTCCCCCGCAACCAACTCAAAAAATCCTCGCCCAGTTAATTCGGCTCCATCAACCCCAGAGTCAATCCCAGAGTCAATCCCAGAGTCAATCCCAGAGTCAATCCCAGAGGTCGATCGCTCCCCCAGTCAATCTCAAAGCAGCGATCCCCGTCCATCTAGTCCAAGACCCAGAATAAATCTCAATTTGGGTTTCGCTTTGCTCAACTCAACCTACGATTAAAAATAAGAATCGCTGAAATCTTAGCTGAAATCTTAGCTGAAATCTTAATTTTGATCTTGACACCAAGAACATTACCTAGGGATAATCAAAGATTGTCTATAAACTCTAAGATTCTTTAATAAACTTTGGCTAACGTAGTTGTAATTGGCGCTCAGTGGGGCGATGAAGGAAAGGGCAAAATTACAGATTTACTCAGTAAGTCTGCCGATATTGTTGTCCGCTATCAAGGTGGTGTCAACGCTGGACACACAGTGGTAGTACAGGGGAAAACCTTTAAGTTGCACCTGATTCCTTCGGGGATTCTCTACCCCGATACGGATTGTATAATTGGCTCTGGCACAGTGATTGATCCCCAAGTTCTCATCGGCGAACTAGATCAACTCGCTGCCCTAGGAGTGTCAGCAGACAGGCTATTGATCTCTGAAACAGCCCATGTCACCATGCCTTACCATCGCTTGATTGATCTGGCTTCAGAAGAAAAAAGAGGCGAACACAAAATTGGGACGACCGGGCGGGGCATTGGACCCACCTACGCTGACAAATCGGAGCGGATGGGAATTCGGATGTTGGATTTGATGAATCCGAAGGAGCTACGCAAAAAACTCCACTGGACGATCAATTATAAAAATGTGATCTTAGAGCGTCTTTACGAACTGCCGCCCCTAGACCCAGAAGAAGTCACAGCCCAGTACGAACTGTATGCCCAACGATTGCGCCCCTACGTCGTGGATTGTTCTCTAAAAATTTATGAAGCGGTGGAACAACGCCGGAATATTTTGTTTGAAGGTGCGCAGGGGACTTTGCTCGACCTAGACCACGGCACCTATCCCTACGTGACTTCTTCTAACCCGGTGGCAGGGGGAGCCTGTGTGGGAGCTGGGGTGGGACCGACCATGATCGATCGAGTCATTGGTGTCGCCAAGGCTTACACCACTAGAGTTGGGGAAGGACCTTTTCCGACGGAACTAGATGGAAACATGGGGGAATTATTGTGCGATCGAGGGGCAGAGTTTGGCACAACTACGGGCAGGAAGCGACGCTGTGGTTGGTTTGATGCCGTGATTGGTCGCTATGCCGTGCGAATCAATGGCATTGACTGTTTAGCAATTACCAAGTTAGATGTTCTTGACACCCTGCCAGAAATTAACGTTTGTATTGCCTACGAAGTAGATGGAGAACCCAGACAGCATTTTCCCAGCAACTCCAGAATTTTCCAAAACTGCCGCCCTGTGTATAAAACTCTCCCCGGTTGGCAGCAATCTACGGAAGATTGTCGCAATCTCGAAGACCTCCCTCCTCAAGCCCTGAATTATCTCAAGTTCCTCGCCGAATTAATGGAGGTGCCGATCGCCCTAGTTTCCCTCGGAGCTAGTCGAGACCAAACCATTATTGTCGAGGATCCCATCCACGGACCGAAACGAGGCTTGCTTTATCCCGGTGCGGGTGTAGGGGCTAACCCCATAATTTGATCAAATTAATTAGTTTAATTAGTTTAAGAGGATGTCTGAAAAGGGATCGTCCGTAGTGTTTTGCACTCAAAGATCCCCCCTAGCCCCCCCTTCAAAAGGGGGGGAACCAGATTCAAAGTCCCCTTTTTTTATAGGCTTTGCCTT
>JAAUUE010000145.1 GCA_012031635.1 Coleofasciculaceae cyanobacterium SM2_1_6
GATGATTCCTTCTACCTATCGCACGGCGACCATTGGCGGTTTTATTGCTGGGGGCAGTGGTGGTATTGGCTCTATTACCTACGGGCAACTGCGCGATCGGGGGAATATTCACGCTGTGAAAGTTGTCACCATGGAAGATACCCCCAGAATTATCGAATTGCGGGGCGATGAAATCCAAAAGGTAAATCATAACTACGGTACGAATGGGATCATTGTAGAACTAGAAATGCCCTTGGCTCCGGCACTTCCCTGGGCAGAGGTTATCATCACTTTTACTGATTTCATGGCAGCGGCTCGGTTTGGGCAAGCCCTAGGAGATGCGGACGGGATTGTCAAAAAGTTAATAAGTATCCATGCTGCCCCTATTCCCAGTTATTTTGTGGCATTGAAAAATTACTTACCTGCTGATTGCCATTGTGCGTTATTGATGATTGCGGAATATTGCTTAGAACCCTTTCAGGAATTAGTCAAAGAATTTGGGGGAGAGATTACCTACCAAAAAACTGCCAAGGAAGCCAGCAAAGGGACGAGTTTACTGGAGTTCACTTGGAATCACACCACCCTCCACGCCCGTAGCGTAGACCAGAACCTGACCTATCTCCAGACTTTGTTACCCCCAGATCAAGATTTGAAATTGTTAGAGCAACTATTTTTACATTTTGGCGATGAAGTTATTCCCCACCTAGAATTTATTCAAATGCGGGGGCAAACCGTGGCTGCTTCTCTGCAAATTGTCCGCTACTCCACCGAGGCGAGAATGAATGAAATCATCCAACATCACGAAGACTTGGGGGCTTTCATTGCCAATCCCCACACCTATATTCTCGAAGACGGCGGCATGAAGACGATCGACCCCCTGCAATTAGCCTTCAAAAAACTAGTTGATCCCCACGGGCTTTTGAATCCGGGCAAAATGAAAGCATGGCAATCCCTTGATGATAATATGGGTGATGGACAGGGGCGCAAAGTTAGAATTTCACTAAAATAAATTTCACTAAAACCTAGAGAATAGTTGTTATGGAAGAAGCAGTAGGCATGGTAGAAGTCCGGGGTTGGCCCCCCGCTTTGGCGGCAGCAGATGCCATGGTCAAGGCAGCCAATGTGATGTTAGTGGGTTATGAAAAACTCAGTGGGGCTTTTTATACGGTGATTGTCCGGGGCAGTGTTTCTGAGGTGAAAGTATCCGTAGCGGCGGGAGTCGAGGCGGTGAAGCAAGTCCAAGCGGGGGCAGCACCGGGAGAAAAGTTACTGCTCTCCTACCATCTGATTCCCCGACCCAGTGATAATATTGGTCATGTGTTGTTGCCCAAGGAATACGACATGGCGATCGAGGCTTTCCGGGTCAGGGGTTAATTAATCTAGTTACTTAACTTCATCTAATTACATTTAATATCAAAAAATAAAAATACTTTTGTAAAAAATTTAGAACCATTTCAAGCATATTTAAATATTTGATTCATTGTTGGTATACTATTGTTTTGGTATTGTTTTAGACTCTTCATCAGTTATCTTTGACATTTAAACAAAGCAACAGCAATTACCTGGGCAACCAATTCACTTCTTGGGGGATGCTGCTCTACAATCCACGCAGGTATCGGATTGGCAAATCTTAAATATAGATGGCTGATGAAGGGCGGGTAAATCTTGATTCCGTGTAGTTGACTCCTTTTGCTTGGTATAGATGCAAGGAGTTGGACTACCTAAGGATTTCGGGCTAGGAGTTAAAGTCAAATTCAGCAATTATTATTTCCTGACTTGATCTCTTGGCTTGCCCGTCACCTTAAACTACATAAATTTATTTAAACATAACAAACGTTCAATAACGAAGGATTAATGGATGGAATTTTCAATCGCTACTCTCCTCTCTAGCTTCACTGATGATAAGTTGGTAGCTCCGAAAGTTTTGGAGAGAAAGTTGGGACTACAGGATGAACTGCATCTGCATCGTCTCCAAATTGCTCTTGATGCTCTCGAAAAAATTGGTTTACTGTTGAAGGATCGGGGTAAATATCGGCGGGTGCTAGAAGAAGATGTGGTGGAAGCAAAACTGCGTTGCTCTAGTAAGGGGTTCTGTTTTGCGATCCAAACCACCGAGGGCGGGGAAGATATCTATGTCCGGGAAAGTCATCTGAGTAATGCTTGGAATGGCGATCGAGTGTTGGTGAAAGTCACCAAGGAAGGAACCCGTCGCCGTAGCCCCGAAGGACAGGTGAAGGTAATTCTTGAGCGCGCCAACCCCTCGATTCTTGCCCGGGTCAAACAAAATAAAAATGGCTACAGTGCGATTCCCTTGGACGATCGCTTACTATTTGAGATTGATTTGCTGAGTGAGAATGAAGAACTCTTGGCGGCTTCCATTGATTACTTGGTGCATGTAGAAGTATTGCACTATCCCCTGGGGCAGAAGCCTCCAGCCGGAAGGGTCGCCCGAGTGCTGGGCAGTGAAGCCGAGTCGATCGCCGACACCGATATTGTCTGTTGCAAACATGATCTGCGGACGAGCTTTCTTCCCGATCTAGTGGCAACTGCCAAGGATTTACTCCCCAATAAGCTGACGAAACCTATGCTCAAGGGGCGGTTAGACCTGCGGGAACTGTTGACAATTACCATCGAACCTAGTACAGATACCCGTTGCGAAAACGCCCTGAGCTTGGAGCAGACCCCGGAGGGCCACTGGCAGTTTAGCTTGCATATTACCGATGTGGCTCATTATGTGGAAATGGATTCTCCCCTCGATCGAGAAGCTAGACGGCGGGCGACTACGGTATTTTTGGGAGACATGGTACTGCCCTTGTTACCCCCGGAACTGATGAATGGTCTGGCTTTGATCCCCGAAAAAGACCGCCTCGCCATTTCCATCCAACTCACCTTTGATGGCGGGGCAAATCTCTTGGAGTACGCTATCCGTCCCTCGGTGGTGCGGGTCGATCGTGCCTTTACCCATACAGAAGTGCAGGAAATTTTAGTCAGGGAACCTGAGCAGCCCATGGTTAATGAATCCTCTGAAAGTCCGGTTACTGAGCAGAGTCGAAGTGCGGATATTTCCCCAGAATTAACCATCCTCCTCCAATACCTATTTTTCAATCTCTGTCCGGCGATTAAAGCCCAACGCCAACAACGGGGCAGTTTTGAGATTTTGGGTTTAGAAACCCTAGATCCTTACAAAGATGAAGGGAGATTAGGGGCGATCGCTAGTTATCCCACTACCCCGGTGCGATCGCTGTTGGCAGAACTTGTGGCGGTGGCGAACCAATGTGTGGCAAATCATTTTCAGGCTCTGGGTTTACCCCTCCTCTACAGTGTGCAATCAGCCCCGGATGCAGCAGATCTACAGGATTTGATCAAACTAGGGGTAAATCTCCAACTTGACCTCCAACTCCAACAGGATGAAGAAGTTACCCCCAATGATTACCAACACTTCTGCCAAGAATTTACCAAATCTGAACACCACCGGGTGCTGCACTATCTGCTCCAGGGAACCCTGAAGCCGGTGCTGTTTAGAACCAAACCGGGGAGACATTTTAGTCTGGCTCTCGATGGCTACACTCGCTGTTCCCAACCGGGAGGACGCTACGGGGATTTGGTAGTCCAGAGATTAATCCATGTATTGGCAGAGTCGGGGCGCGATCGCAAGACTACCCGCACCAAGGAAAGCATTGATCTCTTCCACAGTAGCTGCCATGGACAATTTGAGTGGAGTATTCTCCCTCCAGATTTGCAACAGGAGTGGGAAGCAACCCTAACAACTTTGATTAGCCATATTAACGATCGAGAAAAGGTAGCGATCGATGCCGAGCAAGATTGGCAGGGCTTACACAAAGCCGAACTGATGAAACGGCGCACGGGGGAAATCTTTACCGGGCTAATTACTGGAGTCCAATCCTACGGATTTTTTGTGGAAATTGCCGACCTGCTGGTACAGGGTTTAGTCCATGTGAGTTCCCTCAAGGATGACTGGTACGAGTATCGATCGCGCTATTCCTGTTTGGTGGGCAGAAAGAATCGCACGGCTTACCGTCTGGGCGACCAAGCTGAGGTTCAGGTGAAAAATGTGGATTACTACCGGCAACAGGTTGATCTAGTCACCGTGGGCGATGGCAACCGGGCAAGTAATGAAGAACTAGAAGAAGATGAATAAACCCCTAATCTTGGCGGTGTCGGGGGCTTCGGGTTTGATCTATGCAGTGCGGGCGGTGAAGTTTCTGCTCTTGGCGGGCTACTCGATCGAGCTAGTTGCTTCCAAAGCTGCCTACATGGTCTGGCTTGCTGAGTCCAAGATTAAAATGCCCCAAGAGCCGGAACTCCAAGAACTTTTCTGGCGGGAGCAAGCCGGGGTCAAGGATGAAGGCAAACTCCACTGTCATCGCTGGTCAGATGTGGGGGCAAATATGGCCAGTGGTTCCTTTCGGACTCTGGGGATGATAATTATCCCCTGTAGTATGAGTACGGTGGGTAAGATTGCCACGGGATTGAGTTCAGACCTATTAGAACGGGCGGCGGATGTGCAACTCAAGGAAGGGCGTAAACTGGTAATCGTGCCGAGGGAAACACCCTTTAGCTTGATTCATCTGCGAAATTTGACTACCCTAGCAGAAGCAGGAGCCAGAATCGTCCCCGCCATCCCTGCTTGGTATCATCAACCCCAATCGATCGAGGATCTGGTAGATTTTGTTGTAGCAAGGGCTTTAGACCAGTTAGATATCGACTGTATTCCCATCAATCGTTGGCAAGGACATTAATGCTTCTAACTTTGCTATAAGCGATCCTAAGTTCACTTGCTAAATTAGATAGCTTCTGGTGGGGGACTCCACCCGCCTTCGGCGGGTAAAATCATTTAGGACTGCTGTAGCTATGTTTAATATTCGATCGCTCCTCTTTCTGTCATTACTAGCCATATTGGGCCTATTTATTGTCCAAAATTTGGGGACGGTCTTGTCCCTAGTAATTTTTGGGGTAAAAACTCCAGCCCTGCCCCTCGGTATTTGGGTGCTGATGGCTCTGATTTTGGGGTTTATTTCTAGCCTCTGTCTGCAATTACCCAATGCTTTGATCACCGCTGCCCCGCGCCCCGAAAGACTCCGGGACTTCTCCTCCGAAGATGAAGAATTTGAGCCAGAAACTCCTTTTGGGCGATCGCCTCGCCAACCATCCAATCCTCAATCCAATTCTCAGCAATCTAGGTATCAGCAATCTGACAATCAGCAATCCAGCTATCAATCTAACTACAAAGAAAATCCCCCCTACTCCCCCCCCAGAAATTAGCCAAAACCTCTCCGATTGGGACATTGACTTCAATGATGACTGGCAAGATTCAGACCCTGAGCCAGAACCCAGAGATTTTAGGGGAGATTCCAGAGTTGATCCTAGCGAAGATTTTCGAGGGCTGCCCAGAGAAGACCTGAAACCAGATTCTAGAGTTGATCCTAGAGAAAACCTGAGATCAGAGCCTAGAACCCCATCTAATCCGCCCCAAGATTCTAGACCGCCTTCCACCTATGCCTACGGGAAAGGGGATGAGGATAATTCTGGCGTGGGCAAGACTGAAGCTGTTTATGAGGCAAACTACCGGGTGATCAATGCGCCCTTCTCGCCACCCCCAGCCGTTGCCAAACAACAGGAGGAAGATTGGGGTTTAGAGGACGAGGATGATAGTGTGTTTGATTTTCCTGAAACTCCTGAAACTCCAGAGCAAGGTAACTCTAAATAGAGCAGCAAGTGAAGCTCTAAATAAAGAATTGTTTTAGATTTGAAACATATCTCCATACAAAAGTTGAGCCTGTTAGGCTGTAGAGATACTGCTAGGCGATCGAACCCTAAGTTTCTTGCTAACTGGAATTATGCTATGTCCCTTCTTTCTTCTAGTCTCCTCGATCGAGCCACTTATCCCTGTCCCGTCTGCCGCCGGGGAGAAATTCAGCCCCTGCCCCTGATGGAAGCCTGCGGTTGCAATTTTTGCCAGCATATTTTTACTGTTGATCTAGAAACCGAAGTGTTACGGATGGCCGATCGAGAGCCGCCTTTGAGTTGGCACTGGGATGGCAGGCAATGGACGGGGGCGCACTTAGCAGGAGTCGAGTTTAATTGGCTCTATGGCGTGGCAGCGATCGCCTTTTTAGGTTTACCCACGGGGATTATCGGCTTGGGAGCTATCTATTTCCGCCGATTCCCGGCAGTCCCCTCGATTGGGTGCCGACTTTTTGGGTCGGCTTAGTATTTATGACCCATCTGGTGATTTTGCTCTGGTTGGTGGGCGAGTTTTATCAATTTCCGGTGGGAGCGTACCTGCAAGCGATGCGGCGGGCGTTCGATCGGCATTATCTCCAAAGATATCGGCAGCGCTCCTAAACCAATCATCACACTCTCCTCAGATTAATCTCTTAAATTAAGCCCCTCATATACTTCATCAGATACTTCATATTTCGTTACAATCTCCCCCGTCTAACAATTTGTAAAAAAGTGTGATAATTAAACAAGAAACCCTGTTAAATCCCTTTAGATAGTGGACTGTGGCAAGATTAATTAATCTCATCGTGGGTTAAAATATTCCGGGGAAGTTATCCCATGCCATTAGATGCAATTAATAAATGTAAACAAATAAACTAAGGTTATGACTCAAGTTCCTATTTCCTCAGACGTGCCTGATCTCAGTCGCCGCCAATTTATGAATCTATTAACCTTTGGGACAATCACTGGCACAGCCCTAGGTGCTTTGTATCCCATTGTTAAGTACTTCGTTCCCCCCGGTGGTGGTGGCGGCGGTGGTGGTGTCATTGCCAAGGATGCAGCAGGGCTGAATGTGAAGGCAAGTGAATTTATTGCAACCCATACGGCGGGCGATCGAGCCTTAGCCCAAGGACTCAAAGGCGACCCCACCTATATTATTGTTACCGAAGACAAAACCATTGCCAGCTATGGCTTAAACGCTGTGTGTACTCACCTCGGCTGTGTAGTGCCTTGGAATGGCAGCGAAAACAAATTTATCTGCCCCTGCCACGGTTCTCAGTACGACAACACTGGCAAAGTCGTCCGTGGACCTGCACCTCTTTCTTTGGCTTTGGCAAATGCCACTGTCACCGATAGTGATACGATCGCCCTTACCCCTTGGACAGAAACCGATTTCCGCACCAACGAAGCTCCTTGGTGGGCCTAGGACTTGAATTTGCAATGAATACTACTGATGATGAACACTAATGAGCAATTTATTTTTACCAACACTTAACCTGATCAAGCGTTTAGTTTTATTAGCCCTGATCACGACAACTATCCTCGTTGCCACCGATATTACTACCGCCCAACCTGCCGCCGCCTATCCCTTCTGGGCGCAAGCAGCCTACCCCCTCACCCCCAGAGAACCCACAGGCAAAATTGTGTGTGCCAACTGTCACCTTGCAGTCAAGCCCGCCGAACTCGAAATGCCCACCTCTGTCTTGCCAGATACTGTCTTTGAAGCCGTGGTGAAAATTCCCTACGACCTTAATTCTCAGCAAGTAATCGGTGATGGCAGCAAAGGCGGTCTCAATGTCGGGGCTGTGGTCATGCTCCCCGATGGTTTCCAAATTGCCCCCGAAGACCGAATTCCCGAAGAAATGAAGGAAAAAGTTGGTGGTGTTTATTTTCAATCCTATACCGAAGACCAGCCCAATGTCATTCTTGTGGGTCCTCTTCCCGGCGAACAATACCAAGAAATCACCTTCCCCATTCTTTCTCCAGACCCAGCTACCAACAAGGCAGCCCATTTTGGGAAATACCAAGTCCACCTAGGAGCTAACCGGGGTCGAGGACAACTTTATCCCACTGGTGAAAGAACTAATAACAACGTTTTTACTGCTTCTGTGGCTGGGAGTATTACTAAGATTGAGGAACCAGAGGCTGGCGGTTATAGTGTCACTATTCAACCAGAGGCTGGCAGTGCTGTAGTTGAAGCAATTCCTGCGGGCCCTGAATTAATTGTCAAAGCAGGAGATACCGTGGCTCTAGCTGCTCCCTTAACTGTGAACCCCAATGTGGGTGGTTTTGGACAGGATGAGGCGGAAATCGTCTTGCAGAGTGCCGATCGCATCACTTGGTTGATTGCTTTTATCTGTGCCATCATGCTTTCTCAAGCTCTGTTAGTTCTGAAGAAGAAGCAAGTAGAAAAAGTCCAAGCCGCAGAATTAGAATTCTAGAAATCATTCTGGAAACATCTCTGGCACTATCCAGATTTCTGAACAAAAAACTCTCGTCAAATTACCGACTTTTAACTTTAATGGGATGTCCCCCGCTCTCCGGGGGATTTTTTACTTTTCTAACATAATTCTAATTTTTCAGGTTGAAGAGTCGGTTTTTATTGAAAATCCTGAATTTATGATCAATTTGTTGCCATAATTATCTATTAAATGGTTTATTTTCGATATTGCCCTCATTCATTGAGATCAAGATGGTGATATTCATCAGCCTCAACAGTTTCTCTAGTTTCTCTAGACCACGCCCATGCCCCAGCAGACAAGACTAAGAGAACAAAGATTACATCGACTCCACCGCAGAAACTCCCGTCGTCAACCGTGGGGGCAACCTACTCCTTGGCTTTTGGGCTTGGGGGGCTTTAGCTTGATATTGTTGTGGCATTGGCAGTTATTTTTGGCTACAGGTTCGGGGATTTCGGTGATGGCGATCGTGTACCTGATGCAGCAGGGCTATGGGCAGCACTATTGGCAAGAGTTGGAGCGGCTGTCCGCGGGAAATCGGCAGATGGCAGTGGCGGTGGGCAGTGGGGCGATCGCTAGTATCGGCTGTTATTTGGCGATCGCGATCTATCTCGACTCTCCCAATGGCTGGATTGCTACCGGGAAACTCCTCCAAGGAGGCAGCACTGTGGGCATTTTTCTCCTGCTCCTCTGGCAGATGGCGCAACAAAAATCATCGCGCCAAGGCTTAAGGACTACCTCTAATCATCAAGCCCACGATTCAGCAAGCCAATATACCAGAGCCTTAGAAAATCTTACCGCTCCCGAACCTTTGAAGCGATTGATTGCCGTCCAACAACTCAGCCAACTGGCGATCGACCAAGAGCTAACTGCCCTGCAATATTCCCAAGGGGCAGAATGTATCCGCCTCCTCATCAGTTTGGAGCCAGAACCCGCCGTCCAAACAGCCAGTTTTACTGCTCTGCAAGCCTTAGAACCTGCCACTCAAAAGTTAGCCCAACCTCTAGTTAATCTCCCCCTCCAACCCCAGAAAAGACCCCTAAAAATTGAGTAGTTATTTAACTCGTCCAATCACGGCGATCGGTCCACCCCCGGCTGGCCCCTGGTGTTCACTGCCTCCAGACACGTAGATCATCGGGTCTTGGACGATGGAAGCGATGACTGCGCCGACTACAGCCCTTGCCATGCGGGTATGACTAATATCGGAATCATCGAGCATGGTATGGCGCTGCCCCAAAATTTGCCCCGTGGGGTCTGCCTCCGCCTTGGCAAACACATTGACAATTTCGATCGTCCCCTTCACCCCCGCAATTTCAGCAAGCCCCTCGATCGCCTCCCGGACTGCCGCCCCATCCAAGGCATGATCCATCACGCTATGGTTGATCAGTAAATCACTGTGGGAGTGGGGGGAATTACCAAATACCAAGATTTCACAATTCTGCACCTCGACCCCGGCAGAAGTGGAGGCAACGGCAGAGTAGAGCTGGTAGTTATGGCAAATATCGCTGGGTTTAAGTTGATCTGGAGTAATTTCCCCAAGGGCAAGGGCGACCCCCAACGCTGAAGCGGCTCTGGAATAAGCCATAGATTTGTAACTATCTTGGGTTTGGACTTCCTCTCCTTGGCTCCGGGAGGAATTTAGCAAGGGGCATTTGATCTGGACAAAGTGAACTCCGGGAATGGTCAGCCCGGCCTCAGCGATCGCCTGTCGGACTCCTGCGGCAACCACTTCTACCATCGTCATCGTCCCAATTTCGGCGGGCAGAAAATTCCTAGTTTGGCTCGTCCCCAAAACTAAACCCCATCTAGTCGGCGTATCAGCACTAACCTGCTGCCGAGTAAAAACAGTTAAGTGGGGGCTGAGAATCCCTTCTGTTCCACCGGACATAACAAAAATAATCTGCTGAATAGCTTCTGGCGTTAGGTACGATCGCAGATAAAACTGCAAACTCTGCACCGCAAAACCCCTCGTAAAATCATTCACACATCCGTTCCCTTCGGTCTTGCCCATGACAGCAATGATCGATCGAGGGTCTATTTGCCCAGATTGAATCAATTGTTCCAAACCAGCTAAATCATCGGGAGCATTTTGGGGAATTTTCCAAACATCAATTTTCATCAGTTATCAGTTACCAGTTATCAGTTACTTGCACTGAGCGAAGTCGAAGTGTCAGTTACCAGTTACTTGCACTGAGCGAAGTCGAAGTGTCAGTTATCAGTAGACCTCTTGTGTGAATAAGGAAAAAGCCCCTCATACCAAATCCGGTTTTGTTAGTATTCTAATAAGATGAAGTTAATTATGGAGAAAATACTGATGCCTAAAAAAGCCTATTTAGCCACACATTTTCCTAT
>JAAUUE010000146.1 GCA_012031635.1 Coleofasciculaceae cyanobacterium SM2_1_6
CTGCTTTTTTCTTGAAACATTTTGTCCGTCCAGAGGCTTGTTATTTAATTGTCCGCCACCTAAATATTGGGTCAAATGTAATTAATTTCTTGATTGATAATGGGCCCGATCGATCAATGCCAAGGGCAAATTTATATCCTCAAACTGTCGATGATCTAGCTGACAATGCTTTCTGGGAACATGATTTAATTCTCTATAATTTTGTCATCGATTACCACGAAGCCCAAGCTGCAAATCCTCACTGGCTAGAAGATTTAAGAGAACGGGGGATTAGTTATGAAAGCATTCAGCCTTTGGGTTTAGATATTAAAAACTTTCAACAGGGGTTTTGCAAAATATTAGACCTAGAGTCGGCGATCGAACTTTTCAAAGTCTTTTATTCCCTCTGTCTCACCAGCGATGAATTTGCCAGAGCAGTAATTTCTCTCCAATTTGATGAAAACTTCGCTCTCTACGTCAGTAAAGTCACCGGAGATTACAACTGGAACCACATTGTCACTAACCGCCACCCCATGGCTCCCAACAGCCCCTTCGCCGCCGCTAGAGACCTATTCATTCACGGCATGATCAACGAATATCTCTACCACTATCTAGAACTACAAAAACAAGCTCAATTAGCATCTAAACTTGAGCGATGATAGGAAAGAAATCTTGCTATTTTTATATAATTTACTTGCAACTCTTCTTGTGTAGATTTAGAGTCATAGATGCGATCAACTCTTTCAACTTCCATAGCAATATCTTCGATTGAATAGTCAGCAAACTTTTCTCTAATTTTAGATGCGACCTGATCATCACTCTGGAGAAAGGAATTTACTGATTCTAAGCGATCAATAAGATCAACTAAAGTTTCGATCGGTTCTAAATGATTAGTATCTATTGCCTTTGTCTGTGGCTCGATCGGCATATAAAATCCTAACAACTGTACCTCATTTAATTTATCTTGGAACTGTACAGCAATATAGGCAATCCTTTCCTCAGTTATTTCTGGCGGTAATGATATAAATGTTTCTCCCGGCATTTCTGTTGGCAAAACTGGACGGCATTCAATTCTTCCTATTTCTGGAATTACTAAATCTGCAACATTATGGAAGCAGCGGACAGCAGGATTCCAACTATCACTCGTTTCTAAATCAGTTTCAATTCCAATTGATTCTAAAAATCTATGAACAGCCAAAACTGCAAGAGTGTTTAGGTAAACTTGCTTGCGTTTTTCTGGAGTTCCTTGCTCTACAGAGAAGTTCCGGGAAATTTCATGATCTTTGTTATTAAGAGGAATCGTTAAATTAGTATCTTGAATATCTTCTTTCTTAACTTTTTCAGCCCTAACCTTGTAGGCAGCAAGTAAAAAAGATACATTCTCCAAAAATTCACGATCGCCCTTCGTAAACTCATGAACATAGCCAGTGAAAAGACTTAATGTACCAATTACTTTGCCAAGAATGATTAATGGAAAACAAATAAAAGATTCTAATCCTTGAGACTCAATCCAATCTCTGTTTGTAAATTCATTTTTTCTTTCACTTATATTTGAGATTTCTATAAATTCTCCAGATTTAAAGACTGTTCCTACAAGCCCTTGACCTAAATATCTTGGTTCATCTGATCTCCCATTCCAACCTATTTTTCCATCAGAATGAGCTTTATCTGTAACAATTAAACTTTTACCATCAAACGTAAGCCGAACAATACAAACCTTATAGGGCATTAACTGTCCAACTAGGTTTTCAGCAATTTCTTGATAAATAGAGTGACCACTAGAGTGGACTGAATGCTCCTCTAGCTCTGGGTTTGCAAGCACACGACTTATAGTTGCAAATACTTTATCTTCATCTTTTTTTCGGAGTCTTGAAATTGCTACTGCGGCATGAGAACCAACAATAGTTAGCCAGCAAACATCAGATTCGTCAAACTCTAAACTGGGATCTGCTCTGTCAGTTGAATTATTAATTCTGTTTACAACTTCAATAGTTCCAAATGTTCTATGAGTCGCATTTAATGGCACAGATATTCCACACTTAAGAAATCCCAACTTGTCAGCATATTCTTGTCCGTAGGTGAAGTCGCTTATATCCGTATCTAGAGAATTAGATGAATATGTTTCTCCATATGGATTGCCTTGGGCTGCTCTTCCAGAGAAACTTTCACCCGGTTTATAGTTCTCCTTTGGTAGCCATGTTTCATTTATCGTTTGCCTATCTTTGTCTATGCCTCTAGACCTGTATTTTTCTATGCGCCCTTCTTTTGAGAATAAAAATACGGAAATGATCTGTGGAGAAATCCTCTCTTCAATTTTTGTGAAAGTGTCTCTAATAACATCTTCTATATCATCATGTCTAAGAATGGAATTACAAAATATCCTTAGATCATTTATTTCTTGTAGCGTTATATAATCTTTCATTCACTTGTCCTTATTATTAAGTAATAGACCTAAGAGTGCAAGAAACTTGGTTTCTACTACATCAGGGGAAGTTTGATTGTGGTCAGTATAGCTAAAGTTTTGTCTAATGTCGAGGGAGAATCACATCATAACCTCATATTGAAACATTATAGCTTTTATTGTAAAACATTTGTACTACTAGCGGAATTTTTAGCTTCTTAACTACTAATTTGCTCAACCTTAGAATAAGGATTTTAGCTATTTACCTATTAAAAACTGAATAGTTAGATAAGGAATATTTCTATGATCAACTTTGTAGCTTAGGCATAGCCAAGTTCACTTAATATTTCTTTAATTAGAGGTATACAGTTCCTTTCCAGCCGACTTTTAATTGTTTGCAGAGGTGATTGAAGTCTCTCAGAAATCTCTCTCAGAGTGAGGGGAGTATCTCCTAAAAACCTCAATTGTAATAATGCCTGACAATTTACTTCTGGACGATCGCTAACATGGCAATCCCTTAGCGTACCTTTAGGATCGTTTTCTATATAACCTTGCAATTGACTACAAATACTCCTTTTTTCATCCTCAAGTAACTTACTCAATCCTTCTAATGTTGGGGTTGCAGTTTGGTCTAGTATTGTAAGGCTATCTCCACCAATAATTTCATCAAGACTATAAATACGTTGGTTTCTACGCCTCCGAATATCATAGCAATCTCGTTTAAGGATCATTAATACCCAATTGACAAAATGCCTTCTAAGATTGTTTGTCTCAGAAGGATTCTGACAGTTTATATTTTCTAAACTTAATCTATATTTTTGATGAAATCTACTAATATTTCGTTGAACATCCCTCATAGTAAAAGGGAGAGCTTGCTCATAAAAAGGTAGTAAACCTTGATCAAGATATCTGCTGATTTCTGGTAGTTGGTCGATCGCTAGTGCTAGAACTTCTGCTCGCTCAGGAGAGTGTAATGCTTCTCTGATTAGTGTACACAATGATGCATTATCCATAGAGGTGAGAATTAAAGTAAAAAAAAAGATAATGGCTAAAATTATACCCAGAAATTACTCTCCATTTTGTATATTTTTATTTTTTTAAACTATATTACCCAAATCATCTCTAATTTCTCACTTATTAGCTAGGATGAATCGATCTCTAACTCTCTGAAAAATAATGATCTAGAAAATATCTAACTGTAACAATAGCAATTGCTTGATATTCTTGCAATATGAGCAGGTCTAAATCCCCTGTCACTATTACCTCCGTTTGAGCAGCGATCGCCGTTGCTAAAACTATATTATCCTTCGGATCACGTAACTCAGATAAATCAAGCGGAGAAATCGAGTAAATCTCTACTAACTCCCGTGTGCCGCTCATTAAGCTATCTGTTGTAAACCCTAAAGAGTTTAATTTTCGTTGTAGTTTTGGTTTACTAAAAGTATTTTCTAATTCTGCAAGTATTGGTTCAGAAGCACAAATTATTATTTGATGATTTCTAGCAAACTTAAATAAACGAGCAGGTATACCTCCCCATAACCAACTTGATACAAAAATATTTGTATCTACCACAATTTTCATGGTTCCAATTTTTGCGTAAGGTTCTCACGACGTACCTCCCGAACAATTTCACAAATTTCTTCCATCGTTAACTCGTCAGGATCAGGCTTAGCTGCTTCTACTCGCCTTTCCCATTCGTCCCAATCAAAGCTTGCTCTTTCTGCGACTTGGTTAGTATCTGGTGGTAAGGAGTCTCTACGTCGCCGGAATTCTTCCCAATCAAAACCTGTTTTGGCTTGTGGGTTTGTTACCTCGGCTGGAGTTTCTAGGCTGCCGTTGGAATTTGGTAAAGTAATATTTGATTGCTGAATGTATTCTTTTAGGTGTTCAACAACTTGAATTTGCATATTTTCTGGCAAAGATTCAATGATTTGAACTAAAGTAGCGATCGCCTTTGATGACATAACTTAATCCTCCCTACTAAACTCCTGTTCCTAACTAAAAATTATAAATCTAATATTTGCTCTGCTAACAAATTTAGTTCAGGGAAAGTGCGAGAGATGAGGCGATCGCCCTCTCGGTAACCAGTCATTTGATAAGCACCATTTTCATCCAACAAGAAAATAAAAACCGCAGGTGTTTTTGGGTTGCCTAAGTAATCTCTACTGCCCAAGGCTAAATAATCTACAATCCAATATTCAGGAATCCCCAAGCGCTGATATTCATCTAGTTTATCAATATAATCATCTTCCCAATTTGTCGACACAACTTCTACTACTAATTGTGGGGGGTCAACTAAGGCAGAGTGAGCAAAAGGCTCTGAGTCCCAGAGGGTCTTATCTACCACAGTTATGTCAGGATGACGACCTTGTTCTCCGCCATTTGGTGCCAGTGTTCTTACCACAATTCTGCCAGATACCCTGTAATTAAGATTAAGCCTTTTTACTTCATCTCTTAGAACATCTTCAATAAAATCTGCAACATTTTCATGCAATCTTATGGGTAGTATTCTCACAATCTCTCCATTGACAAATTCATAGCGACCTTCTTCATCAGGAAGATTCTTGATGAATTGCTCGAAGGTAAGTATTTCCTGACGTTTAGCGGTAGTTAGGGTCATGGCTTTGCTTTGGGTATATCTTTAAGCTATCTAGTTACCATTTTAATATACTCTCTAATAACCGAACCTGTCATGGAAAAAGTTAGGGTTCGTTGATCGATCGCTTCTATCCAAAATCTATTTCTCAAAGAATAAATAATCTTAAATAGCTCGGTTGCTGATAGCTCAAAGTTGTGGTTACTGAGCTTTACCGAAGTGCTAATAATTTGTTCTAAGCCGACTGGTTCTGCTCGATCGACAATATGGTGGAGAATCAATTTTTCCTTTTCGGTTAAGCGATTAAAACTATCATCTAATAGTTCTTGCAAAGATTCACTAATAATGGGCATTTCAAACTGCAAAAATCTTGCCACTCCACCACCGCATAATTCTTTGATTAAGTTAGCCGTAAATTTTAACCAGAGGGGATTACCTTGATAGACCTGAATTAAGTTTAGCCAGCTTGATTCATCAGCTAAATTTTGTTTTCTGAGAATTTCTGTACCAGCATTGCCAAGGCTTTCTAGAACTAAGCTAAAGCAATATTGATTATCCTTTCTAGGTTAGTAATTTCCCGTGGTTTCTCGGAACTATTTAATAATAGGCAGCTATTGTGGTTAACTTCCGCTGCAAGGGTAAAGAAACGTTGATAGTTTTCTAGACCGTTTTGATAATGTCCGGCTAATTGTTCTTTGGCAAATAGCATTTGCAGGTCATCTAAAATAATTAGGCAGCGATATTTCCGTAAATAGTCAAACAGTTGGGAGAGTTGAGTGGTGATATCTGGAGGAATTGCTGAAGGGGAAAATATTTGGAGGAGATTGGAAATAGTAGTTTCTGGAGTTGGTGCAAAGTAAAGACTACGATAGATAATATAATCAAATTGAGATTTGACCTGTTCTGCTAGTTGCAGAGCAAGAGTAGTTTTACCAATGCCTCGGAAACCAAGCAGACTAATTAGGCGGCAGTGTTCTTCTAATAATTGGCTTTGTAGAGTAGCAAGCTCAGTCTCCCGTCCATAAAAAGCTCTGATTTCTGGAGCATCGCCAAGATTTAGATGGGGCTGGGTTTGATTATTGGGGTTTTGTTGCTTACTGTTAGCAGTTAATTGACGTTCAGTACAAACATTAAGGGTATGAACCTTTATATGGTTATTGTTATTTTGAACAATTGCTGAGGATTTATGAAATCTAGCATTTTCTAGGATTGCTCTACAATTTGATTTATTTACTTCCTCTCCTAACTGCTCTGAAAGAGCTTTCCACAGTTCTGCACCGATATTTCTCACGTGACCTTCGCTCTGATAAATCTCTTCGGCGATTTCTGCATAGGTCTTACCTTGGAATGTCCCCTCCAGTACAACCCTCTGGGTATGGTCTAGGTGCTTACCAGTCTTCATAAATATCAGCGTATCCGCAAGTTTCAGTAGTTCAGTGGTATCCATAGAGTGCCAGAGGGGTGCTTACTTTTGTAGGTATTATACCTGAATTTCTGACACTTGTGACAATTCCTCTAATTTTTCTGACTTAAGTGATTTAATCTAAGCATAAATCAATGACATCAATGCTTCCACAGATTTATTTATTTGATTAAACTAGTGTTCAGTTAATAATTACATAATTTAGGAGAACTAAACTATGGCGAAGGGCAAACAGATGGGAACAGTCAAAACACCGACGGGTTCTAACTACTACTACTTCTGGGATGAGAAAAGTGGAGATGTCCACGTTGGCAATGAGTTTGCAGGTAGATCTTCGTCAGCAAGTGACGCTTATCTTAAAGCTGATCACTATGCTACTACACTTAAAATCCGACAAGACTAGCAACTAGTTTTATTCGCCAGCCCTTATTCTACAGTATCTATACTAAAAATCGACATCGAAGTTACTTCTTGATCCAACTTGCTGAACGATATAATAAAGTTTCTAGATGCGAGAACCAATTTAGTAGGTTAGGTAAAGCAAAGCGAAACCCAAGTCAACCTTGATTTTGTATAAGATGAGTTGCTTCTACTACTTCGGCAAACTTATAGAAGGGAAATTAGAAGGGAAATAAAAATTATGTCTAATTGGTCTCGTGCAATATATCATCGCCAGAATAATCGATACTACAAATACCAAGATACACAACAAGGTCCAGATATTTTAGATGGTGACTCATCGAAAGCTCTAGAAAAGGGAAACCCAGCTTTTCATGATCACTTCTTCAAACGGAACGGGATATGGTACGTTCAATCGAAAATCAACAATGAACATCTTTTTAAAGAATTAAAGCCCGGTATAAAGGGTGTTGAACAAATCGAAGCAGGAGAATATCTAGATGCTCTGCTCAAAGAGCTTAAGAAACTAAATTAATATGGTTAAGAGGTTGGGAGGCTGGGAGAGTAAAGCAAGCTCAAATGCAAAACCTGACCCTTTTTGATTTCTTTATCTTAAGGTATAAGTGTATCTTTGAATCAATAATTTCTATAAATATGAGAGAACATAGATGACAGACATTGCCGAACTATTACAACAAGGGTATGCTGCTTTGCGTGAGGGCAATTTTTCAAGGGCAGAGCAAATGGCTCGTAGTGCAATTGATTTGGATCCTAATAGTGGGAACTCTTACCTTGTTCTGGGTAATGCTTTGCATAGTCAAGAAAGATTTAAAGATGCTATTACTAATTTACGTATTGCCACTCAACTTGATCCTAATAGTGACACTACTTACTTTACTCTGGGTATAGTTTTAAGTAATCCAGCTAATAATAATAGAAACTTAGCAGAAGCAATTGCAAACTATCGTAAAGCGGTACAACTTAATCCTAATAATGCAAATGCCTATTACTTCCTCGGCAGAACTTTGCAAGACCAAGGAAAAATGGAAGAATCTATTGACGTTTTGCGTGTTGCTATTCAGCTTAATCCTAATGAAGCTGATGCTTATGGTTACTTGGGAATTGCTTTGCAAAATCGAGGAAATATAGAAGAAGCTATTACTAATTATCTTAATGCTATTCGTATTAATCCAAATCATCCTCGTGCTTCTCGTGCTTATTATTGTTTGGGTAATGCTTTATATATTCAAGGAAAATTCTCTGAGTCTATCGTCAGCCTTCGTAACTCTATTCGCATTGATCCTCATCGTCCCGATGCTCACAATAATTTAGGGCTTGCCCTAGAGAAACAAGGAAATCTTCTAGAAGCTATTGCTAGTTACCGTAAAGCTATTGGCATTGATCCTGATTATGTCGATGCATATATTAATCTTGGCTATGCTTTAAGAGAAAAAGGAGACTTAGCAGAAGCCACATCCATTTATAGAACTGCTATTCAGCTTAATCCTAACGATGCTTTTGCTTATACCGGTCTAGGTGATGTTCTTGCTTTTCAAGACAAGATAAATGAGGCTTGTGCTAACTACCGTAATGCTCTCCGTGTTGCTCCTAATCATGAGGCAGCCCGACTTAGACTTAAGGAAGCAGAGCGTATGTATGGACATGAAATAGTTTATGGTGAATCAAGTAATGTTTCTACTTCCACTAGTAATAAAAGTAGCGATAGCTGTTTCATTGCCACAGCCGCCTACTCCACTTCAATCCACCCAGACCTCGATACCTTCCGCAGTTTCCGTGATGAAAAACTCCTCTCTCATCCCCTTGGGGCAAAACTAGTTAACCTCTACTACAAAATCAGCCCCTACCTTGCCAGCTACATCGCCCAACAACCCACCATCAAGAAACTCCTCAAGCACCACCTCTCCCGCCTAGCCCACTGGATGCGGACACAAAGAATAACCTAGGAGCGTAGAGAGGTAGCTGTGAAAGAACTTACTCACTAACTGCATCTACCCTAGCGGTCGGCGAATTCTCGTCTGATTTTCATCTGCAACCACCAAACAACCCTGCAAAGTTTCTAGAGGTTGTTCTCTGACAACACGGGAAAGCACATCCAGTACCAATTGCCGACTGCGACTGCGAGAACGTAGCAATAATATTCCCGGATGAGTTCCCGGTGAAAAACGTCGTACATCAGAAAAATCTAAGTCTAGAGTAATGAAAAAACGCCCCTCAATTCCAACCTGCCGCCACACTATTTCATCATCAGCCCCAGATAGTCCTTCATCCGTAACCCGATCGCAATCATAACCAGCTTGTCGCAAAAACTCAGCATGGACAACGCCCATATTTTCATCTAGTTTTACTTGCATTTTTCTCATCGAAGCGGCAGTAACTCCTCTTCTCTCATCAACGCTGCTGCATAAGCGATCGCTGCTTTAACATCCTCTAGCTTAAGTGGCGGATATTCTACCACAATCTCTTCTGGCTTCAATCCTTCAGCTAAGTTATCGAGAATAACCGACAACATAATCCTAGTTCCTTTAATACAAGGTTTACCATGGCAAACCTTGGGGTTAATACTGATATATTCTTGCCAGTTCATTTTTGTATAGTGATAATTTATCTATAAATATACCCTAGCCGCCTACTCCACTTCAATTCATCCAGACCTTGACACCTGACCCAGCTTCGGGGATGAAAAACTCCTCTCCCATTCCCTTGGGGCAAAACTAGTTAACCTCTACTACAAAATCAGCCCCTCCCTTGCCAACTGCATCACCCAACAACCCACCCTCAAAAAACTCCTCAAGCACCACCTCTCCCGCCTAGCCCACTGGATGCGTACACAAAAAATATCTAATAAGCTTTAATTAAAATAGCTAATGAAAGTATCTTTGCCAAATACGCCAAACTACATCCGTTTTAACAATTCATCATATTCGTTATGTATGCCAATCCAATACCAATAAATATGATCAGACTCTAATAAACCTAGAAGCCGATAATTAATACTAATACGAGCAGAGTAAATCATTTGCTTTTGATTGACCCGCTTAAATTGGAGACTAGGATGATAACAATCTTCTTGCCATAGGGCATAAGCTTTTGCTGCCTGCTCCTGAACTGATGCGGGAAGAGCATTAAGCTGCCGACGAAATGTTTTGGTTACACTGGATTTCATTTTTCTGAGGGGAATACAGTTTCAAGGGGAAATGTTTCGCCTCTAGCAATCTCCTGTCGTACCATTGCCGCCATCTGATCCCATTGGTCATCTGTTGTAGCCGCAAAACTAGCCTCCCACTTTTGCTCATCCTGCAATTCCGCCAAGAAACGAGCTGCGATCGCATCCTGCTGCTCTGGAGAAAGCTGGACAATTTGGGCAAATACCTGTTGTAAAAGTTCAGTCATAGGTTTAGTCTACCTGAATTAAATGTAATTATAAACCATTTTCACAGCTGTAAGTAAGCAAAACTATTCATACTCAACTATCGTAGCGATCGCACTCCTAAGTTTTCTTGAATTGTAGGGCGATTTATTCATACTCAACTATCGCAGCGATCGCTCTAGTAATTTCTTCCATATTAATAGTCAGTCGAAATTTCCCCTATCTTACGAATAAATCTTTGAATATCCATACTCCGCAATTGCAACACATCCACTGCTGAAACTTTTTATTAAACCATTCGTAACATCTGGATCAATTTTAAT
>JAAUUE010000147.1 GCA_012031635.1 Coleofasciculaceae cyanobacterium SM2_1_6
GCACCTTTCTCTAATAGCACTTTACTGGACCTGGTTGGTCCAGTTCGATCGTCTAATCCAGATCCCTCCTTGGCGAAATCTTCTGAAACAGCCTTTGGCTCTGTTATGCATTCCTCATGATGTCCATGCAGGTTGTGCCTGGGTTTGGACCCAGCACCTTTCTTTATTTCTTCCCTCACTCCCTGTTCAAGGAGGGTTTCTGATGATTGTCTGATATGTCCCGTTCGTGTGCTTAAAATGTACCTTCATTTTACTGGCCGTCTCCATCGTGTTGCTTATTTCATAAAGTACAAGGAGAAGATCATCCTTCGGTCCAAGCTGTGGCCAATTGGATCAAGGCATGTGTTCGTTTGCTCATCAGGATCGTCCAGGTCTTCGAGTCACTGCTCACGAAGTTAGGAAGATGAGATGACCTATCTCTGTGAGCTCATGGCCCAAAGACCCATGGCTTTAGCAGCCCACCCTCCTCCCCACCCGCCCCTTACCCAGAACCCAGTCCAACCTCCTGCCCCCAGCCCATCTCCCAGAATCACTGTCTCCCAACTAACCTGTGATGTCTCTTGGTGTACCCTCCCCCCCAACTTAAATGTCCCCTCCATCATTAGCACCAATGCTGAAAGTAAACTTCCCGTCATTACCAGAATCCCCGCCTCCTTCACTGACAACAGCCTATTGTTGCTAGAAGAAGTCTATGAAAGCGAATTTAGGGAATTTGCTGGGATTGAAGGCGAGCTAGAAACCCTAGATATTAGACAATCTCAAGATATCTTAGATAGAGTTAGCCGAGAAACCAACACCAAACCCGCCCTAGTCTATATTTTCTTTGGTTCCCCCAACGACAAAATCCCCGGCACCAGAAGCGTCAACTCCGCCCGGAGCCAACTGAATCGAACTCCTAACGCTACCGACACCCTCGAAATTTTTCTTGTCCCCCCCAATGGCGACCTGATCCGAGTCAGTTACCCCGGATTAACTCGCGCTCAGATTACAGAAACCACCCAAAGATTTGTGAGCCTAGTGGTTAATCGGAGTAGTGGTTATCTCAACTCCTCCCAACAGGTCTATAAATGGCTCATTGAACCCCTCGAAAGCGAACTCAAAACCCTCGGAGTCGATAACCTCGTCTTTCTCATGGATGCAGGCTTACGCTCCATTCCCTTTGCTGCCCTCCACAATGGCGAAAAATTCCTCATCGAAGACTATAGTATCGGTCTAATGCCCTCCTTTAGCCTCACCGATGTCAACCACAGACCCCTCAAAGAATCCCAAGTTATTGGCATGGGTGCTGTCCAATTTCTCAATAACACGCCCCTGCCCGGAGTTTCCCTAGAACTTAATAATATTAATCAAATCTGGGGCGGGAATATCTTCCTCAACGAAAACTTTACCCTCAACAATCTCCGCCAACCCCGCCAAACTCAACAGCGGATCGTCCACCTCGCCACCCATAGCGCCTTTGAGCCGGGGGATAAATCTAACTCCTTCATTCAACTCTGGGGCAATGAAAGATTAACCCTAGACCAAATCCGCCAAGTTAACTGGGATGCGCCCCTTGTCGATCTATTAGTCTTGAGCGCCTGCCAAACTGCCCTAGGAGACCGGGAAGCAGAACTAGGCTTTGCTGGCTTGACGGTGCTGTCGGGGGTGAAATCTGCCCTTGCGAGTTTGTGGCTGGTGAGTGATGAGGGTACTTTGGGATTAATGACAAATTTCTATGCTCAATTGCAGGAAACCACCACCAAAGCTGAAGCCCTGCGCCAAGCTCAGTTAGCCATGCTCCGGGGAGAAGTACAGTTGGAGGGCGGGAATTTAGTTACTCCCCAAGGTAAGTTTCCTTTGAATGAAGAGTTGAAGAAGTTGGGCGATCGCTCCCTCCGCCATCCCTACTTCTGGAGTGGTTTCACCATGGTCGGCAATCCTTGGTAATCTGCGATCGCCGAGTGATAAAATCTTCCCATGTACGATAACATGTGCAAATTCCTCGCAGAAACCTTCCCCACCGACTTTGCCAGTTGGCTACTAGGAAAACCCATCCCCCTCACCGAACTCCAGCCCTCGGAACTCTCCACCGAGCCGATCCGGGCTGACTCTTTGATATTCCTCACCTCAGCAGAAATCATCCTCCATCTAGAATTTCAGACCACCACCGATGAAAATATGCCCCTGCGGATGTTGGATTACTGGGTCAGGCTCCGGCGGAAATTTCCCACCAAGAAAATTCAGCAAACCGTTATTTATCTCAGACCCACCAATTCACCCTTAGCATCTCAAACCATTTATGCCTCAGATTCAACCAGCCATCAATTTCAAATCATCAGACTCTGGGAACAATCACCCCAAATCCTAGAGCAATACCAAGGATTATTACCCTTCCTCCCCCTGTGTCAAACTACCGATCCAGAAGAGGAACTACGGCAAGTCAGCCAAAGGCTGGAAACCATTCCTGATCCAGCCACCAAAGCCAATCTTCTGGCTGCTACCTACGTTATTTCTGGGTTAGCATTAGAGACAGAAGTTATTCAAAGACTATTGAGGCAAGAACTTATGAAAGAATCAGTCACCTATCAAGAGATTCTGCGAGAAGGGGAAGCGAAGGGTTTAGCTAGAGGTAAAGCTGAGGGCAAGGCTGAGGGCAAGGCTGAGGGCAAGGTGGAAACTGCTAAGCAAATTGCCATAAATATGCTGCGGGCTGGGATGTCTGTAGAGTTAATTGCGCAATTCACTGGACTCACTGCTGAGCAAATCCAGAGATTAAATGGTTAATACAGTTAATGAGATTTTGCTTGGTGAGCCTGAAAATCGGTGTGGACTTGATGGTAGAGGTTGTGGTCTTGTCCCTTGAAACCTAGAACCCCGTAGAGTTTCACGCCCCCACTCCTGCCTTTCACCTCCTGCTCTCCTACAAACACCACATCAATTTCCTCGGCGACTAGTTCGTAGAGAGATTGGGTAATTAATAGGTCAGTCATGTACTGCTTCGTTAGGCCCTCTACTCGACTTGCCACATTCACCGCATCACCGATCACTGCATACTCCCGCCGTCTTTGGGAGCCAATATCCCCAGCGATTAATTCTCCGTAATTGATGCCAATACCGTTAAATAGAGGTTCCTGTCCATTTTGTCGCCATTGGTAGCGGAGTTTTGCGAGCGCTGCCCGCATTCCCAGCGCCGCTTTGATGGCGTTGAGGGCATCGGTTTTTGCCCCTTGGGAGACTGGAGAGCCAAACTCTGCCATAACTGCATCCCCAATGAATTTATCGACAGTGCCATTGGCAGCAAGGATCGCTTCGACCATACCATCGAGATAGACATTTAATTGTTCTACGAGGGGTTCGGGTTCGAGGTGAGAGGAGAGGGTCGTGAAGCCCCGGATATCGGAAAACAGGATGGCGGCTTTAATTTTTCTTCCCTTGAGAAAGGCATTGTAGTCATCGGGAGCCTTGAGAATTTCCCGGACAACGGGGGCAGCCACGTAGCGCTCTAGGGTACTGCGGAAGCGGCGTTTTTCGATCTGATCTTGGACTACACCCGTGGTGAAGTAGGCAAAACTACTAAAAATAATGCCGACGATCGGGGTAGCAGTGGGGATGATCAGGTGTTGGTAAGTAAAAACTCCATAGCTGGTGATTAGCCAAAAAAGCCCCAACCCTAAACCAAAAATAGTCGATCGACCGTCCGCTTGGCTCCGAGGATCAGGATCAGACTGGTAGTCCCAATTTGCAAGAAAACCATCAAGCCCTGCCACAGAGGATCAGGAGCTAATTCGACAATGGCTCGGTCTTCCATCATCGTAGCGATCGAGTTGGCATGAATTTCTACCCCCGGCATGGTGGGACTAAAGGGCGTAGGCAGAAAATCCTTAAGAATTTCGGCGGTAGTGCCAATCAGGACAATTTTGCCCCGGAACTGGTCACGGTAAGCATCCCATTTGTTGGGAGCTAGGACACTGAAGGGCAGGGTGGTAAAAGTCCGGGCGGAGCCGTAGTAATTAATATTTGCCTTTTGAATATCTGGAAAGGTTTCCCCCGCAGCGATTAGGGTGGCTTCAGCAAGGGAAGGTAGTTCTGGCAGCCCCAAGGGATTAATTACCTGTTGCCGATAGTTGCGGGCAAGTTGATGGACTCGACCATTGGCTTCGAGAGCAGGATAGTTGACAAAGCCGAGTTTTGCCCCGGAGCTTTCGAGGATGGGGTTCGGTTTGGAGAGGGTGATGGTCAAGCCTTGAGGGGATGGGCTTTCATCGTAGGCAGCCCCCAAAACTACTTGATCGGGATATTTTTTCAGGACTTCGGCAAATTTTCGATCGTCTTCCTCACCATAGCCACTGGGCAGATCAAAAAGTAAATCTAGGGTTACAGACTTGACCCCCGCTGCCATAAGTTGCTCGATCGCCCGACCGTAGGTAACACGCTGCCAAGGGAAATTTTCCATGGGTTGCAGGTATTCCCGCATGGCTGGTAAATCTCGATACACGGAGGCTGCCCCGATCGATTCATCATCAATAGCCAGAATAATAATATCGGCGGGTGGTGTTACCCGCCCCCGGAGGACAAAAAACAGGGACTGGGTGTGGCGATCGAGCCATTTTTGAGCAGGCGGATTGAAGACAGTCAGGAGCGTGGGGGCAATCAACCAAAAAATCAAGGAGAGATAACCTCCCAGACGTAACCCCAGTCTAGTTAGATTAACTCTCTTCGTTTTCATGGTTTTTATCTCACTTTCCATTTACTTTTGATTTATTGCCACTCTCCAAAATTACCAAAGTCCCCGGACTGGAGTGGGGCGGAGGCTAGGCGGGAGGGAAATATTTGGATATTGTTGTTGCAGAGAACGTTGCAGGTTGCTGGTTCCCGGTAGAGGTTGGGCAAAGCCGCTAAAGTAATCCCCGTTGACAATCTCTTGAGCTTCCACGGCAGTAATTAGTTCCGGGCTGCTGATGCGTCCATCTCTGGTGACAAAGACCTTTTGCCCTTGATTAACCAAAACTTCAGGAACTGGAGAAGTCGTATTCTCGATCGGAGCCAAGCCTACGCTGCCTTCCAAGACTTTCATGGCATAGACATCATCAGTACCCAACTCGGTGAGAAAAGTCGTGCCTCTCGTGGCAACCCGGATCGAGCCAATACAGGCATTAGTCGGTCCACTGGCGACAATCCCCCCCTGCTGGACTTGGATACATTGCCCAATCACCAGAGAAGTATTCGATCGCAAGCGTCCCGCCGCTCCGTTATTAAACCGGAGTCCCGCCCGGGAAGACCCAGTACTTACCTGCTGTCCTGCCCCCGCCGTGCTATTGATCCTCGCCTGTCTGCCCTGAATAAATACTTGGTTGCCATCCAAGACCTCGGTGACTGTCGCTTGGCTAATTTGCGCCTGCGCCGGAGATAGCCCCATGCCGAGAATGACAACAGCACTGAAACTCACAAGAAAATAGATGATCTGCCGGAATAGCCGGAATTGTGGGGATGGTTGCCCTTGCTTTGTCTGCATAAAAACCTCATTAATCATGGTTTATTGATCATACTTAATTATTTACTTGCCTAAATTTCATTTCTCAGTATCAATCAAGATTAATTAGGATTAATCAGCAGAAAATCTTAGAGAGGGAAGCGGGGAATTCTGGGAATCGGCAAAGAGGGGATGCCCAGGTTAGGTAAGCCGAGGTTGGGTAAAGGAATTCCCGGAAATAGTTGTTGCAAGGCTCGTTGCAGATTACCGCTTCCCGGTAGTTGCTCGGTAAAACCAGAGAAGAAATTGCCAGTGAGGATAGATTGAATATCTTCAAGGGTGATGGCTTCGGGTTGCCCAATCTCTCCATCCTTAGAAATAGATACTTTTTTTCCTTCTTCCAGAATAAATTCTGAGTGATGGGAGAACTGGTCAGGATTTTGGGGATCGATCGGGGTCATGGCAACACTGCCTTCTAAAACCTTGCAATCATAAGTCCCGTCTTCATCAATTTCCATCAAAAAAGTTGTCCCCCTAGTGGCAGCTCGCACTGAACCAGCACAGGCATTGGTGGGGCCACTTGCCACAATTCCCCCCTGTTGAATTTGGATACACTGTCCAATCACCAGAGAGGTATTTGGTCGGAGTCGTCCTGCTGCCCCGTTATTAAATCGGAGTCCGGCGCGGGAAGAGCCAGTACTCACCTGCTGCCCTGCTCCCGCCGTGCTATTAACTTGAGCTTGTCTGCCTTGAATAAATACTTGATTCCCATCCAAGACTTCGGTGACGGTGGCTTGATTAATTTGAGCTTGGGCTGGGTGGAGCCATGACCCAAGGGTAATAAATAGGCAGAAGCTGAGGAGGAACCCGGACAGGAGAAGCCGGAGTTGTTGTTTTTGCCATCTGTGCATAAAAAACCTCGTTGAACTATGTTGAACTATGTTGAAATGTGTTGAACTATGTTGAAATGTGTTGAACTATGTTAAATATCTAAGGTAATAGTCACCCCTAACGAGGGGTTAGACCCCTAGTAGTTAATTATGTTCCAAAAGGGTATTTGGGACTTTGAATTTTTTAGGTATCGCTGATTAGCAGGATAAGTTGGCAAATACACAAACTATCAAATCTGCTATTCTGAAGGCAAAGTTAGGAAAGAATGAGGTGGGCAATGGCAAGGCACCGGGTAAATCTCGTGGGGGTGACTCCTTTGTTGTTGGGGATGATGGTGGCTGTCCCGCAAATGGTGGCGGCTCCTTTGGTATTGGCTCAGAGTAGTCAGGTAGCCCAGAGTCAAAGACAATTTGCTGAGGTGAAAATTGATGGACTAGAAACCTACCGCCATCCTTCAGGACTATTTTCCTTGGATGTGCCTGTGGGATGGACGATCAAAGATACTAGTAAACCAGATGAGATCATTATTTCTTGGACAGATCTCAATACAAATAGCCTAGTTATTATGAATGTCTTTGAGATTACTAACAATCCCTCTGCTCAAGAATTACAGTCAAAGCTCCAAAATTTTATTAGAGATTTATTTGGTAGCCAGCCTCAGTTTCAGCTTGTTGACCTTTCGCCTCCAGGGGATGGTAGCCGAGGGGTTAGCTGGTCTTATCAGGTTACAACAACCCAAGTAGGTGGCGGTACTCTGCAAGGGAAAAGTCTGATCGTGCAAAGTGATAATAAAGTTGTGATTTTATCTATTGCCTATCCCCAAACCCAAGAAGCAGAGCTACAGGGAAGTTTTAATCAGATTATTAGTAGTGCCCGCATTGATTCCACTATTAACCTGTCGACTGCAACTCAAGGAAATCAGAACAGCCAGCAAAGGGAAGCTCAACAGTTATACAACGAAGGAGAACGACTCCGCCAACAGGGAACTAGTGAATCTTTGCAACAGGCTTTAGCTAAGTTTCAGGAGGCTTTAGCTCTTTTTAGGGCAGATGGCGATCGCAAGGGAGAAGCAGAAACTCTAAGAAGTATTGGGGAAATATACCTAAGAATGGATCAACCCCAGCAAGCCTTGAATTATGCTCAACAAGCCTCAGCAATTTCTGGGGGAATGGGCGATCGTCAGGGAGAAGCAGACATTCTAAATACTGCTGCAAATATATATCGTCAAAACATCAGACAGTACCAACAAACATTGAGTTTCTATCAACAAGCTCTACCAATTTATCGGGCAGTAAATTCTCCAGTTTATCGAGTAGGTAATTCTCCAGAAGAGAGACTAAGCCAACGCACTGGTGAGGCAGATGGGGGTGGGGTCAGAGGTATTGTTCAACCCACTGAGAAAGTTTTCACCCTCAATAGTATCGGGAGGGCGTACTACAGCATTGGTCAACAATCTATATTCATCTGGAGAGAGGTAAACGGAGGAAATTCCCAGCAGACGGTTGGAAGATGTGGAAATTCATCGGGAGGGAATGTTGGTAGTAGTTCAATTGCAGGTAGCTACATTTTCACTCCTCTTTGTTCTTCCCCGCCCTCTAATTCATCAACAGGTGATGTTAGATAAGTTATAGATTGGTGGAAGTCACTGACAGACAAGAGCAAACGATCGATCGCCTCGCTTTGATGTTGGAACGAGTTTTGGGTGATTCCCGATAGGAGGCTACGCTAACGGGGAGGGAACAACTAAAATAGTACCAAAGCTAACCAAAAGGAAAACCATGTTAACCCTAGAAATGGCAATCCAAAAACAACAACCCGAAACACTTCTTGAGCAAAATCAAGACTTTTTCGCCCTGGCGGGAATTTGGGAGGGCAAAAACATCACCTTAGACAGCATTCGCAAAGACGCATGGGGTGAAGAAAGCCAATGATTTTGTGCGACACCAATATCCTCATTGAATTTTACAAAAACAACACAGATATCATTCAAGAACTAAGTCAAATCGGTATCTTCCCCAGTGCTGAAAGTTTTTAGTCGGGGGTTTAACATTGCGTATATTTTCACCCGGCAGTTTAAGTTCTTTGCTATCTTGGAGGCAAAACAGGGCAGGAGGGGTGAGCGATAGCAAATCCGCCATAATAAAAGTACAAACTCATTCATTCCCCAAAAATTATGACAGCCGCCGAAAGACTCTATCAGCTTATTCAAAGCTTTCCAGAGAGCAAAATCAACGAAGTCCTCCAGTTTGCCGAATTTCTCCAGCAAAAACAATACACCTTCCCTCAACTCAAAGCTATTCCCCCCGGCACCCTCACCGGACTCCGAGGCATCGCCAAACGTCTCGAACCAGCCCCAAAAGATGATAACCTACAAGCAGAATATACTGAATATCTCACCCAAAAGTACCAATAAGCCTTCCCGTGAAAATTCTTATCGATACCAACATCGTCCTCGATCTACTCCTAGAAAGAGAACCCTTTGTCGAAAACGTGATCGCTCTCTTCGAGCAAATTGAACGGGGTAACTTGGAAGGCTCGATCGCTGCGACCACTATCACCAATATTTTTTACATCATCCGTAAAACCGAAGGTCGTGAAGTCGCCCTTGCTGCCATTCACCGGCTGCTAATTGGTCTCCATTTTTGTGCCGTCGATCGCCAGACCATCGAAACCGCCCTCAACCTTGGACTGAAAGACTTTGAAGACAGCATCCAACTTGCTTGCGCCACTCTCAATCACCTCGATGCGATCGTCACCCGCGATCGGCAAGACTTTAGCGGTAGCAACCTTCCCATTTACTCCCCCACAGAACTTTTAAACCATATCTAGCAAAAAAATTAAATGAAATAAGCTAGGAGATCGCATTTCCCAAACCTCTTCTCCACACGCACCAACGACCCAATATTTCCATGTCTTGTAAATGGATTAATTTACAGCGGCAAAACAAGTCTAAGCGATGGCTATCTTTAACTAAGGCGATCGCCTTCTTCCTAGGGGTGAAAGTTTTTAGTCGGGAGGCTTAACATTGTGTATATTTTCACCCAATAGTTAGAACCATTTACAGGTACGATAAACAAACGACTAGGGAGAAAGAAAATGACTAACGGCAATCCTTCGGCAGGCTCAGGAACCAATAATGGCAGCGATCGCATTGATTTACTGATTGACCAGATGGCAGTATTAACTGAGCTAGTCGCCCAAACTAGTATCAATATCAACAGACTGGGGGAGAAGATTGACAATGGCTTTGCTCGGACTATGGCGGCGATCGAGAAATCATCGGCGGAGCAGAATAATCGGTTTAATCAAGTAATGGCGGCGATCGAGAAGTCATCGGCGGAGCAGAATGGGAAGATCGATCGAGTAATGGCAGCACAAAGTCAAACTGTCGATCGATTGGTGGGAGTAGTGGAGCAGTTGCTCCGTGATCGGCAGCACTAGAAAGGGCGATCGTATTCTTCCCTAGGGTTGCAAGTTTTGAGTCGGGGCTTAACATTACGTAAATTTTCCCGGTAATTAATTTCCTTTGCTATCTTGGTAAGTAAAACTGTGGAACAGGAGGGTGGCAATGGCAAGGCGCTGGGTGAATCTCGTGGGGGTGACTCCTTTATTGTTGGGGATGGTAGTACCGCAGATGGTGGTGGCTCCCTTGGTGTTGGCACAGAGTAGTCAGAGTCGGCAACCAACGGAAGCACAAAGGCTATACAGAGAAGGGGAACGGCTGCGAGGACAGGGAACTAGAGAATCTTTACAACAGGCTTTAGCTAAGTTTCAGCAGGCTTTACCATTGTTTCAGGCAACTGGAGACCGGAATGGGGAAGCGGATAATCTTGATAGTATGGGCAGAGTATACGACAGCCTTGGGCAAACACAACAAGCCCTGGATTACTTTCAGCAAGCTTTACCAATCTGGCGAGAGACGGGCAACCGTCTAGGGGAAGTGATTACTTTGGATGGAATTGCGACGGTATATAGGGACACACAGCAGCCACAGCAAGCTTTAAACTATTATCAACAGGCTTTGGTAATTGTGCGGGAATTGAGTAA
>JAAUUE010000148.1 GCA_012031635.1 Coleofasciculaceae cyanobacterium SM2_1_6
GGAGTCTGCCCCCGGTAAATCTGCCCAAGACACGGCCACGGGAATTTCCACCAGCCATTCTGTACACCGGGGATCAAAGGGATCATTAAGCAGATTACCCTTTTCATCTTTGTCAGTTTGGGAAGGAATCACCGTATAGCCATAGTCCATACAAGCTAGAGCCACTGCATCATTTTTCCTAAAGGTAATCCGGCGGATAAAACGCTGGGCTTTGGGGGGATGCCAGCCGGGGGATGCTCCTGTCAATAGACTTTTTGTGCCACTAGGTTGCACGGTAGTACATCTGTTGGGACGTTTCAACCCATGGCGATCGCAGTATTCCCAAACCTGCTCATGTACAATTTCTCGCCACCGACTCAGATATTCCTGCTCCTGCTGCTTAAATTCCAAACCCTTGATGGTATCCGGTCTCCCTGCTTCCCACCATTGCAACCACTCGGCTCCAAAGGCATGGACAAAGAAGTCAAACAACCCTGTGAAGGATACGCCCACGATCGGGTCTAGTTGCCGACTAGCTTGATAGCGGGGTTCTTGGAATTGATGATGCAACAGCACCGCCACCGACAAAGCCCCAGCCCGGAAAGCCTCTTCCTGCTCCTTAAAGTTTTTGGGGTCAATTTGATTAAGGTGAATCTCAGACAAATTACAGTGGAACGTTGAACCAATAATTTCCAGTTTGTTACCCTAAAGGCTTTTTATCCCTTAGTTCTATGGATTGAATTCTCCATAGCTCGGCGTACTTTTTCATTTATTTCTAGATTGATTCTAGTTACAAATCCTAGTTATAAATGCCCCGCACTCTTGCCAAAATTATATTCTTCCATTCAGGTTGATTTAGAAGGTTCATTTGGTACGCTCTACGGTGGTAAAGGCTTTTTAGTTCCTCTACTTACCTCGGAATTAGCATCACAGCTTTCTCCGAATTTGCGAGGTTTTTAACGTGAGGCAAAATTACTTACCACACGGGTTTAAGCCCAAACGAGCTAATCGATGCTCTAGTTCTTCCTTGGAGATTTCTGGATGATTTTCCTGTAGCCAATTTTCTGCTTTTCCTTGGGTGTAGGCAGCAATAAATTTCTGTTTTAGTTCAGGAGTTTTCACTAGGTCAACATTTGCCCGGGCGATCGCTTCCCCCGCCCATTGGATTGCTCCTTCTCCAGAATAAAACTGCTTTCGCACTGCATCAATACACTCTGCTTCCGTAGGTTTACTATGAAAAACACGAGTGTGGTTCGCCATTCTCAGAGCATCTTTTTCGGGATCAATTCTCCAGTTTCCCTGCTCATCCTGACTCCACAAATTATCCTTAGCCGTAGCTCCTAACTCGTCCTCAGAAATGAATTGACGAATTCCGGCGCTGCGGCGAATGTTACCAGCGACGATCGTGACTGCCGCTTGATCAATTAATAAACAGCATTCCACAGAGTTTAATTGTCTGCCCAGAGCCTTGTTGAGAATATTCGCACAATTGTTATAAAGTTCTGGTAACTTCACTGGATTTGCCACACCCCCAAAGCCTTGGAGAGATTCCCCGGCGGGGCGGACATCGTTGATATCTACCCGGACTTGGACTGTAGCATGGTCACTGAGCAGTTCGACAGGCTCACTGTAAGACGTAGCCGAAGTGATAAATCTTGAGTCTGTAGAAAGTTCCAAAAGAGACTGGTAAGATTTGACCCAACCTTGGCGACTATCGCCGACATGAATTGTCACCTGATTTCCTTGAAAGATCACCTCAGTTTCTTCCCTTCTTGCTGGTTTGGGAGTTGTGCCGATCGCCCCCACGATTTCTACTTGGAGTTGATTGCGAATCGGCGGTAGTTGATTAATATATTTCGGCTCCAACACCGCCCCGGTGCCAGAACCCATCATGGCTAAATCCATCAACAAGCCAAAGGATCGCCAGTCATCAATATTTGTCGAAGTACAGTTATAAGCTCCAGAGAAATTTTGGGGCTGCTCTACCCAATTTGTGCCACCGACCCAGAGCCAACGCCCAGAGGTGAGAGTTTTTAGCTCGGCTTGCATTTTTTTGATGAGATCAATTTCTGCTAAGGAAAGTTTGCCCAGATTAATCAACCCCTTGAGGGTGCGATCGCTCACCTGTTGCCAACTTTCTCGTTTGCCAGTGACATCCCGGCGGCTGTAGGTACGAAAAAACACTGGATTAGCGGCGGGGGCTGTAGCGGGGAAGGTGGAATTTGCTTCCTGTGTAGCTTCCTGTTTATTTGTGTACGGACTATTTATTTGCGAGACCATAATCTATCGGTATCTGTAGGTATTAATATTTTCTGAATTTACTCATTCTAGTGGCAAAGTCTGATTAGTGGGAAATCTAGAATTTTCCTTAAAAAAACACCAGCACTAGTGTCTCTCCCGCAGATTATCCCCTTCCCTAGACATCACTCCCCCATAACCTCAAACAAAAATCATCTATAAAATTCTGATTATTCTTTACCTCCCTGACCTTCTTTACTTCTTTACCTCCTCCCTATACTTCCTTGTGCTATATTTGTATTGATCCGGATTTATGCGATCGCAACGCCCGAACCTTGTCAGGCTTGACCGCGCAGCAATAAGGGATGCTTGAGATAGGCGTAAACTCCGGGTCACCTCTAGGGAAATCAAGCTAAATCATCAGGCTAAACATAGGTTAATCAACCCAACGCGACATTATTTAACCTAGACTTAACTTAAAGAAAGTCAAAAAAATAGAAACTCAAAAAATAATCTTCAACAAATTTCCAGTAAATTTTCAATAACTTTTTAACTCTGAGAACTATTACCATGCCAAACTTTGGGAGTATCGTCCAGAAAGCCTTTTATCTAGGAATTGGTCTTGCCTCCGTAGCCAGTGAGAAAGCGGGGACGAGCATCGGTGAACTCCGCCTCCAAGCCCAGAAGCTCGCCGAAGAACTGGTGGAGCGGGGAGAGATGACTACCGAAGAAGCCCGGAAACTGGTAGATGAACTAGTCCAGCAGGCGCAAAAACCAGAAGCGCAGCCTACTGCTACCACAGCACCTCCTAATGAGCCACGGCGGATTGAAATTCTCAATGATGATGAACCGGAAACTAGCTCAAACTCCAGTACAGATGCTAATGACATTGATAGCATGGAGCAGAAAGTTAAAGCAATGCAAGAAGAACTCCGCCGTCTACAGCGTAACTAGGAAACCGGAGGAACTTAATGGAAGATTGGTCAGATTGGTCAAAAAATTTAACAGAAATTCTGGATACAGTAAGCTTGATTGTTGATGAATTCTTCACTGGTGTAAATGAAGTGGTAGATATCATGACAGAGGAAATCCAACAGGTAATTATGGGGGATGTCGACCAGTGCCTCCAAGAAATTTTTGAGCCGATCGCTGACCTCTACCTAGAACTAGAGCAACTGGCGATCAGCAACGAGCTTGGGTTTACCTATACCGTAGAGCCTAATGCTCAAAATAATCCAGCTTGTATCGGCTGTCGCCATTATCATGGACAGTCCTACAGTGGTAACTTATTGATCTGTGGAATGCATCCCTATGGCTGGGAAACTCAACATTGTCCTGATTGGGAAAGTTCAGAGCTTTCTTGATTTTCCTCATCTGCCATATCTCCGTTATATTTAGGTAAAAAAATAGTTAGTTGAATAACTGGCAAAAAATTCGGAAAAATTTGGAAATAGGATTATGGCTCCATCTATCTTGGGGAACACAGATAAAGAACCGGAGCAGCAGCCGGAAATTTTTGACCCCTTGGACAAGAAAAAGCGATCGCGCTCATGTTGATCACAACCCTGCTCCTTGTGGGAATAGGTATTCCTGCGACTTGGTATCTGTGGGCAAATCGAGGAGAAAATCTGCGGCTGAGTGGACGCATCGAAGGGTATGAAACGGATGTCGGCACAAAAGCGGCGGGTCGGGTGGTTTCTGTGGCAGTGCGGGAAGGAGAGCAGGTCAGCCAAGGGCAACTCCTCGTCCGGCTTGATGAGGCAGAAACCAATGCCCAACTCCAAGGAGCGATCGCTAGGCTCAACGCCGCCCAGCAAGAGGAACTCCAAGCCCAATTAGAAATTGACTTCATCGAGAATCAAATTCGGGAGGCAGAACTGAGTGTGACCCAATCCCAAGGAGATTCCTCCGGGCGGATTCTTCAGGCAGAATCTAGCTTAGCCGCCAGTGAAGCCCAACTTAGCGAAGCCCAAGCCCAGCAACAACAGGCAGCATCGGCTCTGACCTTGGCTCAAAAAGACCTCGATCGAGCCTCTCAACTCCGGAGTCAGGGAGCAATTAGCCAACAACAGTACGACCAAGCGATCAATGTCCTGGAAACAGCCCAAGCAACCCTTGCATCTCGTCAAGCCTCGGTCCTTGCCTTCCAGCGTCTGGTCACTGCTGCCGAAGGACAACTTACCCAAACCAGAACTACGGAATTAAACCCCAATATTGGCAATCTCCAAGTCCAAGGACTGCGTACCCAACTTGCTCAAGCCCGCCTCAAATTAGCGGGAGCCGGGGCGGCAGTTGCCAGTGCTAGGGCAGCTCAACAGGAGATTCGGGCGAGGGTAGAAAACCAAAATATCGTTAGTCCCACCGATGGAGTCGTGATCTCTAGGAATGTGGAACCGGGAGCCGTTGTGACCACGGGCAAAACTTTACTCACGTTAATCAATCCCCAGCAGTTGTATCTCCGGGGCTACATCCCAGAAGGGGAAATCATCCGGGTGCGGGTCGGGCAGGATGTGCGCATCTTTTTAGATTCTCGTCCCGATCAGCCCCTCTTGGGTCGGGTGTCGGCGATCGATCCCCAAGCCTCTTTTACCCCCGAAAATATTTACTTTAAAGAAGACCGAGTGCGTCAAGTCTTTGGGATTAGGGTCAGCTTAGACAATCTAGAGGGCTATGCGAAGCCGGGAATGCCTGCGGAGGCAGAGATTGTCCCCACTCCCGGCAACTGACGGGGACTAACACCATGAACCAAGTAATCCAAGTAAATAATCTTTATCACCGCTACGGCAAAGTAGTAGCAATTCAGAATGTGGATTTTACCGTGGGGTCGGGGGAAATATTTGGTTTAATTGGGCCTGATGGGGCGGGGAAAACTAGCACTTTTCATATTTTGGCTGGGGTGATGGCGGCAACTTCTGGGGAAGTCCGGGTCTTGGGGAAACCTCCTAGGGAAGCGAGGCTATCGATCGGCTACCTGACGCAACAAATGTCTCTGTACTTAGATTTGAGTGTGGAGGAAAATCTCCGCTACAGTGCCGGGCTGCGCCGAGTGCCGAGGTTTGAGTTTTTGCAACGTCGATCGCACTACCTCCGGTTGATGGGTTTAGAAGATTTTTACGATCGCCTCGCTGGGCAGCTTTCTGGAGGCATGAAACAAAAATTAGCCCTCTGTTGTGCCTTGATCTCGGAGCCGAAAGTTCTCTTGCTAGATGAACCAACTACCGGGGTAGATCCCATTTCTCGCCGGGAATTTTGGGATATTCTGGCAACTGTGGCTAGCCAAGGGGTGACGATCGTCGTAGCAACTCCCTACCTAGATGAAGCAGAGCGCTGTCACCGCATCGCCCTTATGTCCGCAGGAACAATCCAAGAAATCGGTACTCTCAGCCAACTCCGGCAGCATCTGGGGCTACATCGCCTCGAAGTCCGGTTAGCAACATCTTCTCAGGGAATTGGGGTGATGCTGGCTGCGGAACAAGCCTTAAGTTCTACCCTTCGACTCCGCTCAGGGTTCACCCTTCAAAATTCAGTATCTCAAAATTCAGCATCTCAAAATTCAGCATCTACCCAAAATCAAATCCAGAGTGTGATTGTGGATGTCCAAACCTTTGGCGATCGCCTTGATGTCTTAGTCAAAGATGAATCCCTAGGGCGGGAGCAAGTTAACCAGATTTTAAGTAGCAAAAAGATTATCATCGCTGAGATGCAGGCAATGGAAGCAACCCTCGAAAATATCTTTGTTAATCACCTCCGAGCTACCGGCAAAGAACCAAAATTTATTCCCTTTCCCCGTGACTCCCCCCCCTCTGCCAACTTAAATCGCCCTGCTCAACCCCTAGGGACTGGAGTAGATCAATCCGGGGGAGTCAATGCTCAATTGGAGCCGAAGATAGCGATCGAAGCCCAGAGTTTACGCAAAGTCTTTGGAGATTTTGTGGCGGTGAAACAGGTAGATTTAACAATTCACTACGGCGAAGTTTACGGGTTGCTGGGTGCTAACGGGGCGGGGAAAACCACAACGATTAAAATGCTCTGTGGCTTACTAGAACCTAGTAGAGGCAGAATGTCCCTAGCAGGGCAGCGTCACAATCTCCGGAGCAGGGCAGTCCGCCAAAAGCTGGGCTACATGAGCCAACGTTTCACCCTCTACGACGACCTGACGATTCAACAAAACCTCGAATTTTACTGCGGAGTCTACCAAGTTCCCCGATCGCAACGTCCGCAGAAAATCAATTGGGTACTGACAATTTGCGGCTTACTGGGACAGGAGCATCTGCTGACGGGGCAGTTACCGGGGGGCTGGAAGCAACGGGTCGCCTTTGGAGCTTCAGTGATGCACGAGCCGGAAATTCTCTTTCTTGATGAGCCGACTTCTGGGGTCGATCCCCTTGCCCGGAGGCAATTCTGGCGATTAATTAATGACTTTGCCCAGCAGGGAACTGCCATTTTAGTAACAACTCATTACCTAGAAGAGGCAGAGCAGTGTCACCGTTTGGGATTTATGGTGGCGGGGGAAGTGGTGGCTCAGGGTTCACCCACGGAGATCAAGGCAGCCCAGCCGGGGCAGTTGATGGAATTAGTAGTAACTCAGCCCCAAGTTGCCTCAAATTTATTAAAACAGCACCTAGACCCATGGCGCATCTCAATTTTTGGCGATCGTCTCCACCTCATCCTCGACTCGCCCGATGGAGATCTGGCTCAAATTCAAGCCCTCCTGAAAACTGCCAAAATCCCCATCAATTCCTGCCGCCCCATCCCTTTTTCCCTAGAAGATGCCTTTATTAGCATTGTCCAGAGAGCACAGCAATAGTTGTTAAAGATAGTTCAGGATTAATTAACAGTCAGCTTTAATTTTCTAGAGAGCAGAGATTTGTGGTTAGGGAAAGACAGGATGTGCCAGTTTGTTCAAGTATTTACACGCAGATTTTAGCGGGTATCCGCACTTAACCAACTTTGCAAGATTTGGCATATTAGAAATATGAACAATACACTAAGTTCACTCCCAATTCACCTCTAAATTCACCCCAAAACCATGGCTTTTTCTATGCAATCTGTTTATAACTGGTATCGCAACATTATCCGCAACCCCAAATATCGCTGGTGGGTAATTCTCGGCACGATCGTCTATGTCCTCAGCCCCTTTGATATTTCCCCAGATTTTATCCCCGTGGTGGGACAGATCGATGATGTCCTCTTAATGACTCTTCTTGTTTCAGAAGTTTCTCAAGTAATAGTTGAGTCGGTAAAACGCCGCCAAGGAAAAGTTGCTAATGATGGGGTTGATTCTCCCGTAACTAATCCTGATGAAACCGTAGAAGTTAACGCCGTCTCGATCGACTAGATCAAGGCTTAAGCGCATACCCTATATGTAAGGTGGGCAAAGCCCATCTTACCCCTGCCAACAGTTACTCAAGTCTGATGATTTACGGGCTTTAACTCGTTATCTTCACTTTGATAGTTGGGATGGCTCTGTTTTATGATTCATGGTCTGGAGCTAGAATTATAGTGCTAGACAGCTTAATTAGGACAATGCTAGATACGTTGGCTGAGCGAAGTCGAAGCCGAATTTGTCTTAACTTTTATGGCAATAACTATACCCCCAACTCTTGTTGATTTTCTATAATGAGAATTGCTGCTTTTTTGTCCTGTACTTAGAATTTTAAAATACCTGATGCTGTTATTCTTGCCCGTGCTTGGGAAAGTGAGGCTGTATTAATCACTAATGACAAGCAATTATCTAAAATTGAACAATTATAGAGTCTTTCTTTGAGAATTAAAAGTTAGGTATAGCGATCCTACATCATTTATTTTTAGATATCCTCTAAGAGCGGATATGGTGGCAAATGTCCAATCAAGGTAGATAATGATTTAAGAATATAACTTAAGGCTATTATCTATGACCTACAGCTTGAGAATTGTAGACATTCCTACTGATGAGCGCCCAAGGGAAAGACTCCTCTCCCAAGGCCCCAAAAATCTGGCGACAGCGGAGTTAATGGCGATTTTGCTAGGCACAGGGCAGGGGGCGGGGAAATTATCCGCAGTGGGTTTGGGGCAGTATATTCTCCAGAAATTAGGCGAAAATCAACGGGATGCCCTAGAGGTGTTGCGAGAAATTCATCCTCAGGAATTGATGACTATACCGGGCATTGGACCAGCCAAGGCAACAACGATTATGGCGGCGATCGAGCTGGGGAAGAGAGTTTTTCAGACCCGTCCCGGCGATCGCACCGTAGTAGATAGTCCCGGCACTGCCGCCGCTGCCCTGAGTCAAGACCTCATGTGGCAATCTCAAGAGCGGTTTGCTGTTTTATTAATGGACATAAAAAATCGAATTTTGGCAACTAAGGTAATTACGATCGGCACCGCCACAGAAACCCTAGCGCACCCACGGGAAATATTCCGAGAAGTGATCAAGCAAGGCGCAACCAAACTAGTCATTGCCCACAATCACCCCACAGGGATGCTCGAACCAAGTCCAGAGGATTTGAGCCTGACAAAGCAGTTTCTCTTGGCTGCCCAAGTGCTGGCTATTCCCATTTTGGATCATCTAATTCTGGGGAATGGCGATTATCGAAGTCTGCGACAAACCACCAAGCTCTGGGAAGAATGCCCCCAAGGGGATTAATTGCCAAGTTTCCTATCCCCAGAAAGCTGAAACACCTCCCGCAGAGATATCATAGGGACACATACAAATGTTAACACTATGAATTTATCTGCAAATCTGCTGACGATCGGGCGCTCTTTCACTTCCCGTAACTACACATTATTTTTCTTGGGGCAGAGCTTATCCCTCCTAGGCAACTGGATTACAAAAACAACAATTCTTTGGTTAGCCTACGATTTAACCCACTCCCCGATATTTTTAGGAACTATTGGCTTTCTCAGTCAAATCCCTAACTTAGTAGTTACTCCCTTTGCCGGGGTGATCATTGAGCGTTATCAACGTCGTCAGGTTTTGATCCTTGCCCACACGTTGAGTGTTTTGATTTTTTTGAGTTTAGGCATCCTGACCCTAGAAGGTTTTATGACTAGTTGGTTATTGCTGGCTCTAAGTGTGATGCAGGGTCTTGTAAATAGCGTAGCTCTGCCGGCTCGCCAAACTTTTTTGGGAGATATTGTGACTCGCAAAGAAGACATTAGTAACGCTACAGCACTCCACTCTTCCCTTGCCACCATTTGTCGAATTTTGGGTCCCGGAATTGCCGGATTTTTGATTGCCAATATCCATGCAGGCTATTGTTTTCTCTTGGATGGATTGAGCTATGTTGCCGTAATCATAGCTCTGGCATTTATGAAGATTAATCCAGCATCTCAAGAAAATTTCTCGACTTCATCTACTGCCAAAATTTCTCTCCTCGAAAATTTGCAAGAAGGTTATCGCTATGTTTTTGACTTTCTGCCGATGCGCATGATCTTGTTACAAATTGCCGCCATGAGTTTTTTGGGGATGTCCTATCGATCGCTCCTTCCCATCTGGACAATGGAAATTATCAAGGGAGATGCCACTATCCTCGGTTATCTCATGGGAGCGACGGGAATTGGGGCTTTACTGGCGGCTCTTTACCTCAGTGCCAGACCCAGTGTGGTCGGTTTTGAAGAAATTTTAACTTTTTCGCCAGCTATTTGGGGTGGAGCTTTAGTTGCCTTTTGCCTCGTGAATAATTGGTTTATTTCCCTTGGTTTAATGGCAATAATCGGGGCAGCTTCGATTTTAGTGATCAGTGCTAGTAATTCTCTCCTGCAAACGATCGCCGATGAAAACAAACGAGGACGAGTTATGAGTTTCTATACCATGGCAATGATGGGAATTCTGCCCCTAGGAGAATTATTTATGGGTTGTCTTACCCAAGGCATCGGGGTTACTTATACTCTCATGATTAGTGGAATTAGTTGTGTAGCTATTGCTATTTTGTCAGCGATCAATCTCCCAAATCTACAACTTATTTTGCGCCCTATTTATATCAAAAACAATTTACTTCCTTCCAACTAAATTTATAAACTATAGCGATCCTAAATCATTAGACCTCTTGCGTGAATCATGACCCTCACCTTAAATCCCTCTCCCTAGGGAGAGGGACTTTCCTCTTACTCCCCTTCTCCCTAGGGAGAAGGGGCTGGGGATGAG
>JAAUUE010000149.1 GCA_012031635.1 Coleofasciculaceae cyanobacterium SM2_1_6
CGCGGCGCGGGGGTTTCGCAACTTAAACTTTCTTCTTTCTTTTGGCTTTTTGGCTTTCTACCCTACCTGCCTATTAGTTCAAACTAGAGATCTCTAAGATGTAGTTAAAAAGTCCCTCTCCCGGCTGGGGAGAGGGATTTAGGGTGAGGGAAACTGCTTCATCGAACTCACGTTTTATTAATACAGCGTTTTTCAGCTAGATGAAAACAAACTTTTCCTATATAACAAGGGGCTGAAGCCCCTTGCCTGTCATCCATAAAACAGAAAAAGTGCTGTATATTTCCCTGTGCCGTGCGACGGCTTCAGCCGTTACTACTTAAACTACGATGTATTGCAGAAACAACTTAGCCATTTTTTGCTGCCAAGGTTGGGGAGAAATACTAAAGCTAAGAAACTTAGCGATCGCCCATTGGTCTATGGCTTTGGCTTTGAAACTGAGGAGAAATTTCAAGATTTTTTGTAATATCCAGATGATAATTACTGCCATAACTAAGGCAACGATATTCGTGATAATTCCTTGGGGATACGCCAGAATTAAGGCAACTATCAGGAGGGTGGCGATCGACCAAGCCAGTAAATCCACAATTAAAGTTCGCTGCCATACAAGTTTTCTGGTGATTTGTTGTAGGAACCAGTAGTGAGCCGTAGTCAGTTGGGGGTAGAGTTGGTGGCGGAGGCAGTCGCCAGAAATTTGGTTAATCACTTCGCCATCGGTGGAGATTAGGCTTTTCATCACTGGCTCTGCGTAGCCATCTTGGTGATAATAAGTACAAATACTTAAACCAGATTGTAAATAGCTAGATGTTCCCAAGAGAGCGCAGCAGCGCAGATTAGTGCGGAGTTGTTTAGAAAAATGTAATCGATCGCCCCGTTGTTGGGCTTGTTGGATTTTGTCAAGCATCTGACCATGGCAATGAAAATTAATTCCGGCAAAGGTATCTGTGCTTTTACTCAGCGTGGGAAATTCAATGTATTTTTCGAGATTGATAGTTTTTGCCATAAACTCTCTGATTAATTCTTGCTGATCTTACTTGCGCATTTTCTTGGGAAATGCGCGCTGGGCAAGATAGATAACAAACTCTAGTAAGCCCTGCCAGTGATGTTGAGCCGCCGCTACCCCTGCTTGATGAATTTGGAGAATTGCTTGCTGTTGGGGATTTTGAAATAACTTTTGATTGTAGGAATTTAGGACATCGCCGTCTAACTGCACCACCGTCCGAGCATAGATAATATCTAGTAGTTGCTCCCCTTCTTTGGAGTCGAGATTTTTCTGCGCGTGAAAGTTTCTTTGGTCTAGGGTTGCCTTAATTTCTGATAATTTCCGCAAGCACCGCAGGAAACTCGCTGTACTCAACAAAATTTCTAACTGGTCTGCTTTCCTCGGATCACTGGGGTCTGGCAATTGCAGAGGGATTTCCTTGGCATCGTTAGCAGGATTACTGAGGAGTTGGTAGCTTTCTTGGACAGCATCAATAAGTTGGGGATTGTAGAGGGGAGATTGGGGATCGGCGATCAGGGCAATATACCGGAGCAGGAGGGTACGGTGGAGTTGGAGGTAGTGATCGACCAGAGAACGATGAATGCCAGCATCTTTGAGAAATTCGGCACAGAGGGGATACAGTTCTTGGTAGGTCTGGCGGGGAATAAATTTATGGGGAGTAATCTCATTAACTACGATCGTACTAACTTCTAGAGCAGTAATATCTAACAAAACTTCCCCCAAAGATTTGAGAAAGTTATGGACTGGGGGAGGATTGGGATCGGGCTTGGGGGATTTGGCGGATTTGGGTTTTCTAGAATCGGGCATGAAACTAAACTCCTTGGTAGGGCGGGGCAGGAAATATACAATCTGGATATCGTCTGGATATCGCTAACTTAGATATCTAGGTCAAAATCAGCAAAGTCATCTAAACCCCGCAGACTGGATTTTTGTGAGCTTTCAGGATTACTTCCCCCACTGCCTTCTAAACTATTTTCTAGGCTAAGACTGCTATCTAGGTCGCCAAAAATATCCTCCATCGGATCGTGGGGATCATGGTCTAGATGGCTACTCAAGGTATTACCACTAAATTCATGACCACCGAAATCATCATTACCAAAGTCATTGCCAAAGTCATTACCAAAGTCATTACCAAAGTCATCATTGCCAAGGTCATTACCAAGACCAGTACCAAAGTTACTGCTGAGGTTTTCCCCCAGATCATTGACTAGGTTGCTCTCCTCACCAAAGTCAAAACTTGGGGTATCGATCGTATCCCCAATAATCTGAAAATCTGCATCATCTAGAGGGCTGTCATAATTTCCTGCTGGTTGTTGGCGTAGCACCTCGCCCTGAAAAGCACCTGTCTGCATAACAATATCTGGATCAGGAAAATCAAATTCTTCTTCTACTTCATCCCAGCTAGAATCTGTGGCAATAGCTAAATCTGGAGCGATATTGCTGAGCTGATCTGGTTCTTCTTCCCAACCCTCATCCCAAGTCGCTTCTTGAGCATCGGCAAAGGAGGAAAGCTCTGCGGAACTTAGGGAAGATAGTTCTAAATCTCCCCAGTCTTCGTCTGAGGTCAGGTCTGGATTTGCTGCTGCACTAATTTCTGGTTGGTTTGCTGGAGGGGCTGCCAAATCAGAATCTGGCTCAAAATCTGCTTCCATATCTAGACCTTCCCAGTCTGATTCTGGGGGCAATGCTGACTCTGGGGTAGAATCCTTTGGGGCGGAAGTGTCTATGGTATCTATGTCTGGATTGGTTGCAGCCACAGTAGCTGCCATCACTCCAGCGATGTCTTGGGGAACTTGGCTGAGACTTTCTACTGGTAAATTTTCTCCAAAATCTACCCAATCCTCGGGGGAATACTCAATGGCTTCTGCTTCCTTGGGTTCTGGCTCGATCGCCGGAGTAGATTTACTGGCTGCTTCTACGGCAAAGTAGGTTGCTGCGGCTGAGTAGGCGACTATGGATGGTTGAATTACGGTTTTGTCATCGTCATCTTCATCGTAGTTGTCAAAAAAGTCTGGAGGATCGCTACTGCTGGAGTTATAAAAATTAGCTGAGGGTGGCTCTAGGGCTGGCTCTGATTCTATTTCGGCGAGGGATTCGTAAAGGAGAGAAGGGTTGGTTGTAATCTCGATCGAATTGGCTAAACTAGGTGAACTAATTGTATTAGTGGAAATCAAACCATAATCTGCCAAAGGATCACTAACAGGTTCCCTGGGGGCATTATCGAGAGCCTCTCCAACGGCCGGGACAGAAATCTCTGCTTGATTCTTGTCCAAATCATTATCCAGATTAGTACCTAGTTTATTTGCCACACTGTCATCTAAACCACTGGAGTCACCAAAATCATCAAAGTCATCAAAGTCATCAAAATCATTATCTAAATCACTGTCTACGCCAATCCCTAGATCGCTATCCAAGGTTTCTTCTAAATCCGTCACCGATGACTGGATAGATAATGCAGGTAATGGTTCCGGGGCAGCTACTAACTGTTCAGGATTTTCTACCTCATCTAAATCAGCTAACTCATCGTCTGAGTTTAGATAACTTGTATCTACGCTCGGCTCTGGGGGAGTCGGGGCAACAACAGGCATGGCTACATAGGGAGCGATCGGTGGTGATACCTCTGCATATTCTTCTGCGGTGGAAGGCAATAAAACCCTAGATTCATCAGCACCTCTAGAACTTAATCCAGACTCTAGTGGGGGCAAGGGAGATACCTCCAGTAAATCTTGCTGCCGCATGGCGACCAAGAGCCGGAATAGTTTTTGTAAAGTCTTCAGGTTGTTTTGGATAGTTTTCACCCCTTCCTTGACCTGAGTGAGGTGGACTTGTTTCAGGGCTTGGTAGGGGCTTTTGCCCGTAAACTGCTCGCCAATCTCGTTGGTGATCTGCCCTTCTACCATATTAATTTGGGTCTGGAGGCGATCGCCCGGCAGGGATTCTTTATCTGTCACCATATCGGCATCATCTAACACCCTAGTGGTAATTTGCAACTTCACTGCTGCGCCCATAGCCAAGGAAAGAGCTTCGGTGAGTTTGCCTGCTTGGATATATTTTTTGAAGTCTTCACTAGATGCCATAGGTTTATGCTTCCCCTAGATTGATTTTGATAAAGTTGATAGATGAAATGGATTTGCGAAGGAGTTAGTAGTTGTTGGTGAACAAAGCTAAATTTTCATGGTAGCGGTTTACAGCCGGAGTGAGGAGAAATTTAGTTTCTTAGTTGATTTTTTATTAATTAAAAATTCTAGTTGGAAAGTTGCCAGCTTTGATACTAACTTTGATGCTAATTGTAACTACAAGGGAGATGGGAAGATCGAAAATTCGATCAAAATTCCAAGGACTAAGGGTTAACTTGGTTGTAGGTTCCCGCCATGATCACCAAGAGTTGTTGCAGGGTTTCTAGGTTTTGTTGGATCATTTGGCTGCTGTACTGCACTTGTTCTTGATGAAAATCGTTGATTTTTTGGTAACTGCCTTGATCTAGGCAGCGACTGCCAATTTGGTTATCAATTTCGCCATCAATAATATTAATTTTGGTATGCAAACAATCTCCGAGGGTTGGTTCTGGGGCATCGGGGGCAGCGATCCAAGAGGTGATTTCTAGCTCGATCGAGTTCGTCAGAGCCACGGTTAGGGCTTCAGACAATTTTCCTTGTTGTAGATGAGTTGCAAACTCTTCACTCATATCTATCTTCCCTATTGCACTTGGCTTGATAATTTAGCTTGATAATTTAGCTTGACAATGTTGCCGAATAATATTTCTGATTATCTCCGATTGCTAAAAGAATAAACCAGAATCGGTGCAAAATGGCAAAATTTCTACTGGAGAATTGGCAAACTTAATTATTTAGGACTTACGCGCTGCGAACCAATCATCTAGCTTTGTGGAGGTTGTTGCGGGTGCTGTGCGCCCGCAACAACACTACAAATGCGTAAGTCCTGTTATTAAAACTTATTGAAACTGGCGTAAGCGGAGAGCATTACTTAAGACTGAGATGGAACTGAGAGCCATGGCAGCCCCAGCCAGCATGGGATTGAGGAGCCAGCCCCAGAGAGGAAAAAGAATCCCAGCAGCGATCGGGATGCCGATGACATTGTAGGCAAAGGCAAAAAAGAGGTTTTCCCGGATATTTTTCATGGTGGCTCGGGAGAGGCGGAGAGCCGTGACAATGCCTTGCAGGTCTCCGGTCATGAGGGTGATGTCACTGGCAGCGATCGCCACATCGGTGCCTGTGCCTAGGGCAATGCCCACATCTGCCTGAGCCAACGCCGGGGCATCATTGATCCCATCCCCGACCATCGCCACCAGCTTGCCAGAACTTTGGAGTTTTTGAATGGTGTTCGCTTTCTGCTCCGGGCGGACTTCTGCATAGACTGCCGAACTGGGAATCCCGACTTCTCTGGCGATCGCCTCAGCCGTACGGCGGTTATCTCCGGTAAGCATGACAACTTCTAAGCCCATACTTTTTAGGGTGCTAACGGCGGCGGCAGAGGAGGGTTTGAGATGGTCGGCAATGCCCATTAATCCGGCTAAGACTCCATCTAGGGCAATAAATACTACACTTTTGCCTTGATCTTCCCATTGGGTTTTGGTAGTTACGAGGGGCTGGGTGTCAATATCTAATTCTTGGAACCAACGTTGAGTACCGATGTGGACTAGATGCCCTGCCACCATTCCCCGGACACCGCTGCCGGCGATCGCCAGAAAATCCACCACTTCTAAACTTGGGTCTAGAGCTTCTTGAGCTTGGGCATAGTTCACCACCGCTTCGGCGAGGGGATGTTCTGATTTCCGTTCTACTGCTGCTGCTAATTTGAGAATTTCTAGCTCCCGGCTAATTCCTTGTACCGTGAGATAGTTTGTAACTCCGGGTTTACCTTGGGTTAGAGTCCCGGTTTTATCCACCACGATCGTTTTAATCCGGTGGGCAACTTCCAAACTTTCTGCGCCTTTAACCAAAATGCCGAACTCCGCTCCCTTACCAATGCCGACGGTAATTGAGGTGGGGGTGGCTAAACCCAAGGCGCAGGGACAGGCAATGATCAACACACTCACGGCAGCAAAAATACCTAACCGAGGATTGCCAGCAACAGCCCAGAGGGTAAAGGTGGCGATCGCTATGACCATCACGGCGGGGACAAACCAACTTGTCACCTGATCTGCCAGTTTCTGGATGGGAGCCTTGGAGCCTTGAGCCTGCTGGACGAGTTTAATGATCTGCGCCAAGGTAGTATCTTGACCCACACGGGTAGCCCGAAATTGAAAACTCCCGGTTTTATTGATGGTTGCCCCCACTACTTCATCACCGAGGGCTTTGCTCACCGGCACACTTTCCCCGGTAATCATAGATTCATCCACCGCCGAAGCCCCAGAAATAATCACCCCATCAACGGGAATACTTTCTCCCGGACGGACTACGATTAAATCATTCACTACCAAGGAACTCAAGGGCAGATCAACTTCCTGTCCCCGCCGGATCACTCGGGCGGTTTTGGGTTGGAGTCCTAGCATTTTCTTGATGGCTCCGGCGGTTTCTCCCTTGGCTCGATGTTCGAGATAGCGTCCCACAAGGGTGAGGGTAATGACTACAGAGGAGGCTTCAAAATAAACTTCTGGGTGCAAACTGTGGGATGAAGTGGAGGTAACAAAGGTGAATAACTGGGGATTGAAGGTGATCAGGGCGGAGTAGAGGTAGGCGATCGAGGTCCCAAGGACAATGAGGGTGTTCATATCACTCGATCGATGTTTCAGCGCTGCCCAAGCCCCCCGGTAAAAGCCGAAACCGACCCAAAACTGCACAGGAGTTGCCAACACCATTTGGATCCAAGGAGGAGCAAGCCAAGCAAACAGGTTTGAGATACCGAGGTGGTAGAGCATGACTCCCATTAACAGACTACTGGCGATCGAGCCGACCAGAACTTTTGCTTGGAGTTCTCTTTGCTCTGGAGTTGTTCCGGGTTTTGCTTCTATATCTAGAGCCAGGGGAGGCAAAAACTGGGCTTGATAACCAGCACCTTGGACGGTTTTGATAATCTGCTCTGGGGTGAGGGTCGCCTCGTAGGTGACATTCGCCTCTTCAGTGGCAAAATTCACATTACAAGATTCTACTCCGGGCAACGATCGGATGGCTTTCTCGATCGATCGAACACAGGAGGCGCAACTAATCCCCCCCAACTTAAAATTAGCAGTTTCCATCTTCAACTCCTTTGTTTGCATCTTTAACTCCTTTAATTAAGATGATTAAAACTTGCATAAATCTGGAAATCACTGGTTGTACCAATCCTTGCGCCACTGCTGCATTTGGCTAATTTCCCCAGCTTGGGAAGACAAGATTGCTTGAGCTAGTTGTTTAATTTCTGGTCTAGCAGATTTCTCTAGGGCATCTTTTGCCATCACTAAGGCTCCCTCATGGTGGGGAATCATCGCCTTAATAAATCTCAGATCAAATTGAGCATCGGCAGCGCCCAGATCACCACTCATCATCATGGAGTTCATTTGCTCTTGGCTCATAGCCATCATGTGTCCCATGGAAGCAGAGTAACCCATGGGTGTACTAGGAGCGTTGGCATACCAGCTAGTCCGCCATGCTTGCATTTGGGCAATTTCTTGTTTTTGAGCAGCGATAATTTCTGTGGCGAGTTTCTTGAGTTCCGGGCGGGTAGATTTCTCTAGGGCTGCCTCCGCCATGACTACGGCTCCTTGGTGGTGCAAAATCATGCCATCAATAAATCGCAGATCATAATCCGCATCTGCTGGGCCCAAATCCATCGCCATACTGTGATCCATCCCCATGTGATCTTGATTCTGACCTTGATCTTGTTTTCCAGTTGGGGTATCGGGACTAGAGCTAACTATTTGATTAGATTGAGTAGAACTAGCATTATTAGAGTTAGGAGTACAGGCGGCGATCGCTCCGAAGCTCATCCCCATCAGACCTAATAAAATCACAAGTTTGCGGTTAGGAAATTGCATGAAAGTCACCTCAAAGGTTTAGTTAGTATTAGTTAGGTTTAATTATTTTTATCCTTAGCAGTTGAGCTTTTAAGTTTGGAGATTGGGACAAATTTTCCCAGATTCAGGAAACGGGGCAGTTTGCCATTTGGCTAGAACCCTAGTTAACTCTTGACGCAGTTTCAGGAGGTCGGCAACTTGGCGATCGATCTCCTCTACGTGTTTTTTGAGCTTATCCTGAATATCCCCACAGGGTAACTGCCCCGCATCGTAGATTACCAAGCATTCCCCAATTTCCTGAAGGCTTAAACCCAATCCTTGGAGTTGTTTAATAAAACTCAGGCGGTTAATCGTCTCTAGGTGAAATAGGCGAAATTGTCCTTCGGTACGACCAGCATTGGTGATCAAACCTAAGTCTTCGTAGTAACGAATTGTCTTGATGGGTACACCACTGCGAGCAGATAGTTCCCCAATTTTGAGGAGAGATGATTCGAGGGACAGCATAAGAACCTAATAAAAAATTGCCTTAGACTAGGGTAATGAGCTTTATCTCTTCGTCTGATTGCTAGGGTTTGTGTCACTATATTGTCATCCTAGTATCTCCACCCCACTGGAGAGTCAAGCCTTGAAGGATAAATTTTTGAGAAATTTTTTGAACTGAAAATGAACTGAAAATAAACTATGAATTTTAGCTCTGAATTTACTTTGTTGTTGCGGGCGCGGTATCCCTTAATTTATGTGCCGACGGGGGAAGAAGAGCGGTTAGAAAAAGTGATTTTGCAGGTGGCGCAAGGGCTGGGCGATCGACCTATTTATATCTGGGACTTTGTGGATGGCTATCAAAATAATCCCAATGATCCGGGATTTGGCAAGCGAAACCCCTTGCAAGCGTTGGAATTTGTGGAAAAATTTCCGGCTAATTCTCCGGTGATTTTTATTTTGCGGGATTTCCAGAGGTTTTTAGAAGATATTTCCATTGCCCGAAAACTGCGGAATCTGGCTCGATCGCTTAAATCTCAGCCCAAAAATATTGTGATTATTGCCCCTAGCATTGCGATTCCGGCGGAACTCTCAGAAGTCCTGACAGTGTTGGAGTTTCCCCTGCCAACTGGGGCAGAAATTCGGCAAGAAGTCCAAAGTTTATTAGGAGCCATGGGGCAGAAACTAGGGGAACAGGTAGTAGATGAGTTGGTACGATCGGCTCAGGGTTTATCCATGGAGCGGATTCGCCGAGTGATGGCACGAGCGATCGCTGCCCACGGGGAAATGCAGCCGGAAGATGTGGAATTAATGCTAGAAGAAAAACGCCAGACTATCCGACAGACCCAGATTCTAGAGTATTACCCAGCCCAAGAACAAATTTCTGATATTGGTGGTTTGGATAATCTCAAGGATTGGCTCTTGCGGCGGGGCGGAGCCTTTTACCGACAAAGCTCGCCAGTACGGCATTCCCCATCCCCGGGGCTTATTGCTGGTAGGCATCCAAGGTACAGGGAAATCTCTGACAGCCAAAGCGATCGCCCATCATTGGCATTTACCTTTGTTGCGCCTAGATGTGGGCAGACTTTTTGGGGGGTTGGTGGGGGAGTCAGAATCCCGGACTCGGCAGATGATCCAACTAGCAGAAGCCCTAGCGCCGTGTATTTTATGGATTGATGAAATTGATAAGGCTTTTTCGGGGATCGAGGCCCGGGGCGATGGTGGCACGACTAACCGGGTGTTTGGGACATTTATTAATTGGCTTGCCGAGAAGAAATCCCCCGTATTCGTCGTGGCAACGGCAAATAATATCCAAGCTCTGCCCCCAGAAATGCTGAGAAAGGGCAGATTTGATGAGATTTTCTTTGTCGGTTTACCCAATCAAGAGGAACGGTCAGCCATATTTGCGCTCCATCTCAATCGCCTCCGTCCCCACAATCTCAAAAGCTATGACCTCGATCGCCTCGCCTACGAAACCCCAGACTTTTCGGGGGCAGAAATTGAGCAAACTATTATTGAAGCGATGCACCTAGGATTTAGCCAAAATCGAGACTTTACTACGGATGATATCCTCACCGCCGCCAGCCAAATTATCCCCCTTGCCCGCACCGCCCAAGAGCAGATTCAACTATTACAAAACTGGGCAGCTTCTGGGAAAGCAAGATTAGCCTCTCGCCAGAGTAATAAATGGCTAAACCAATAGGTGCTTAGCAGCTCGAATCAGCGTTGCCAAACGACTGAGCTTTGTTAAAAGTCTGAGTTTCCATGAAAGCCTAAACTGCCATGATTGGATTTAACCTCTAGGCAGACCTCTCCTTAAACCGGGCTGGCTTCGCTAATTGTTAACGTGAGTTCGATGCTCAGAAATACCCCTCATCCCCCAACCCCTTCTCCCCTTGAGGGAG